>CAYGUQ010000508.1:0-3333 GCA_964352995.1 uncultured Rhodobacterales bacterium | reverse complement strand
GCCTATGTCGGCGCCGACAAGCTCGCCGGCTGCAACGAACCCGGCGCCGAGGCCGTCGCCCGCCTGTTCGATAGGCTCGAGCGCGAGACGGGCTGAGGGGCCCGTCGCGCATTTCCGGACAGGCCCCGCCGGTCCCTTCCGGCGGCGGCGGTCGCCGCCGCCGCCGGCGGGCGCGCTCGCAACGGTCGAAAGTCGACCTCGCAATTCGTCACGGACGATAGAGCGCCGTTCATTCTTCGGGATCTAGTCTGCCGGCGCAGCTTCTGCGTCAGAGTTCGTGGACACCCGATGATCGCAGCCGACGCCCTTTTCCATGACCCGCTCTACGTGGTGGTCGCGGTGATCGCCTGCGCGCTCGGCGCCGCGGCGGCCCTGCGGGACGTGCGGACCCTGCGCGGCGCCCAGCCCGGCGACGGCGTGCGGCGCCTTCGGGTCAGGGCCGCCGTGGTCGGCGGGCTCAGCGTCTGGTGCACCCACTTCATCGCCATGGCGGGGTATCGCCCGGATCTCGCGCTATCGGTGACGGCGGGCTCCATGCTGCTCTCCGCCGTCGTTGCGGTCGTGGTCATCGGCGGAGCGCTCGCGGCGTCGTCGCGCGCACGCTCTGGCGGCGCGCTCGCAGGCTGCGCGCTGCTGGCGTCAGGCGGCGTGGCCCTGATGCATTATCTCGGCGTCTCGGGCCTCACCGGCTGCGTCATCGAGACGGACCCGCGACTGCTGGCCGTCGTCGTCTTCGCCGCAAGCGTCCCCGCGCTCGCCGCCTTCGCGCTGAACGCCGGGGGCCGCGGCGCGCTGGCTACGGCCGCGCTGGCCGGTTCGGTGGCGATCCATCACTTCGGGGCCATCGCGGTGATGCGGCTGACGCCCGTCTCCGCGGCCGAGGACGGCTTCGGCCTCCAACCCAGCGCCGCGGCGCTGATCGTCGTCCTGGCGGCCGCATTCCTGCTTGAGGGCCGCTCCGCGCTGGGAGAGTTCTACCGCGCGCTGGAGGCTCAGCGCACCGGCATGGCCTCGCTGGAGTCGGGCGAGGGCGTGGCGGAGGTGGACGCCGAGGGCGCGGTGGCCTGGAGCAACGAGGCCCTCCGCCGCCGCCTCGTCGCGACCGCCGCGGACCTGCGGCGCGGCGGCCTCGTCGTCGCCGTCGAACGGTTCGCCGGGCAAGCCGCCGCGGCGTCCCTGCGGAGCGCCCTGAGCGAGACGCGCCCGTCGAGCTGCGTCGTCGCAACCGGCGACGGGCGCTTCGTGGAGTTCGCGCTTCGGCCCCGCGCGACGCCAGGGCCCGGCGCCGCGCGCATCGTCGCCGCATGCCGCGACGTGACCGACCGGGTGGAGGCCGAGCGCGCCAACGCGCGGCTCGCGATGGTTGCGAGCCACGCGCAGGACGCCATCCTGATCGCCGACGCCGCCGGGCGCGTCACCTGGGTAAACGCAGCCTTCGAGCGGCTGACCGGCTTCACCCTTGCGGACGCCGAAGGCCGAACGCCGGGCGAAATCCTGCAATGCGAGGAGACCTGCCCCGAGGCCCGCGCCCGCATCCGCGCGGCGCTGGCGGCGCGCGCGGCGGTGCGCGAGCAGTTGGTCAACGTCTCGCGCGACGGCCGCCGCTACTGGATCGACCTGGAGATCTCCCCGGTCTTCGGGCAGAGCGGCGACGAACTCCAGTTCATCGGCATCAGCCGCTGCATCGACGAGCAGAAGGCGCGCGAGGCCGCGCTGGAGGAGGCCCGACGCCAGGCCGAGGCGGCCGACAAAGCGAAGGGCGAATTCCTCGCCACCATGAGCCACGAGATCCGCACGCCGCTCAACGGCGTCATCGGCATGTCGGAGCTGATGAAGCGCACCGACCTCGACGAGCGCCAGCGCACCTACCTGCGCCACGTGCGGCAGTCGGCGGACAACCTGCTCGCCATCGTGACCGACATTCTCGACTTCACGCGCCTGCATGCAGGCCAGCTCGACTTCGACGACGCGCCTTACGTCCTCGCCGACGTCGTGACCGGCCCGGCGCGCCGCGCGGCAGCCGCCGCGGAGGCCAAGGGGGTGCGCGTCGTCGCCCGCGTCGCGCCGGCGCTGCCCGCCACCGTGTTGGGAGACGAAGCGCGCGTCGCCCAGATCGTCGGCAACCTCGCCGGCAACGCCGTCAAGTTCACCGAGCGCGGCCTGATCCGCATTGACGCCGACCGCGCGACCGGGTCAGACGGCGCCGACCGCCTGCGCATCGAGGTGCGCGACACCGGCATCGGCATCCCCGCCGACAAGCTCGAGGCGATCTTCGGCAGGTTCTCGCAGGTCGACGCCAGCGCAACGCGGCGCCACGAGGGCACGGGGCTCGGCCTCGCCATCTGCAAAGGCCTCGCCGAGGCCATGGGCGGCGCCGTCACGGTGCGCTCCACGCCCGGCGTCGGCTCGGTCTTCCGGGTAGAACTGCCGTTGAGGCCCGTCGAGGAGGGCGACGCCGAGCCGGACGTCGCCGGCGTCCGCGCGCTTGTCGTCGACGGCGCGCCCGAGAGGCGCGAACTGCTGCTGGAACTGGCTGAGGCTTGGGGCGTCCACGCCGTCGCGGCGCAGGACGGCGCCGAGGCGCTCCGCGAGACGGACGCCGCGCTGGCCGAGGGCCGCCCGTTCGACGTCGCCATCGTCGATCTCGCCGCGCCGCGCGTTGGAGACCGCGAAGTCGACGAGGCGCTTCGGTCCAGGATTGACGGGCTTGGCGTCGTGCTGACTAGCGATGCGGGTCGCGGCCTCGCGGAGCGCACCCAGGACCATCGTCGCCGCGAGCGGCGCGTCGCGGCGCCCTTCGCGCCGCATGAACTGCGCGAGGCGCTCCACGATCTGCTGACGCCCGCCCTGCTGGCTGAGGCGCATGCGCGCGCGCCGCACGCCGGCGCCAAGGCGCCGGTCCGCCGCGCGCACAGCCCCTGAGGCGCTTGTCGCGGTTGGCCAGCAGCCGCAGCCGCAGCGCGTTGAGCTTGATGAAGCCCGCCGCATCCTGCTGGTCGCAGGCGCCGGCGTCCTCCTCGAAGGTCACATGCGCCTCGGAGTAGAGCGAGCTCTCCGACCACCGCGCCACGACGCTGACGGGGGCGTTGTAGAGCTTCCCGCGCACCGTGCCGAAGACGTGCTCCTGGCTGCGGTCGCTTAACACCCGCTACCTTGGCACATCCATGCCGTTGGAAGGCGTCCACCCCATCGGTTACAGCGTTCGATCTGAACAACGTGATCAGGCTGCGGCGTAGGCGAACTGGCGGTCTCGCGGCGGCATGAAGACCGCGAGGATCATGGCGACGATGACGCGCAGAACCGCCCTGAGATGGGCGAGGATCTTGCGGATGT
>CAYGUQ010000507.1:0-3333 GCA_964352995.1 uncultured Rhodobacterales bacterium | reverse complement strand
TCCGCCCGACTGCCGCGTCGAGCAGCACGAATCGCGCCCCCTCGCCCGCCGGAGCGGCCAAGGCCGCCTCCGAGCCCGCCTGCCCCCGCAGCAATCCGGTGAGCCGCCAGCGCCGCGGGGCGACCAGTTGGGCGCCGGCGAACTGCAGCGCCTCCCACGACCCGTCGTCATGCCGCAACGCCGCGCGATTGCCGCCCGCCAGCACGCGCTGTTCGGAGAGCGCAGCCAGCGCGCCGCCGAAGAGCGCGACCTCAAGCGCGCCGCCCGCCCACCGTCCGGGCGCCGCGTCCGGCGTCGGCAGGGCGAGAGCGCCCATCGTCGCCGGCCCGTCCAGCGTCGCGAGAGGCGGCCCCGCGGCGTCGTCGCGCCAGACCGAGACCGGCCCTGGCCATGGCGTCGCGACGCAGGCGATCAGGAGCGCAGGTTCCGTCTGGTCGGGCGCCGGAACCTCGAACGCGACCAGCTCGACCGGCTCGCGCGCGGGCAGCTGCGGCGGACGGATCGTCCGGGCCGGCGCCCTCGCGCGCCGCAACGCCGCAGCGTCCACCCGGCGCGCCGTCATCGCCCGCGAGGCGCCGGCAGCCCCCTCGATCACGCGGTCGACGCGCATTGGAACCTCCCCGCGTCCCGTCTCGACCAGCGCCACGTCGCCCGCCTCCAGCGCAAGCGACGACGGCGGCAGCACGAAACGCGCCTCCTCGTCCGCCGCATGGGCGCCGTGCAGCAGGCGCTCCGCCGCGTCCTGCGCCGTCTCGCCCGCCATCGCGACGCCCAGCTCGGCCGCCTCCACGCGGCGGGCGGGGCCGGGTCCGAGCCGCGCCTCCGCCACCGCCGCCTCATAGGCGCCGTCGCCCGCGTGATAGGCGACCCGCACCGCGTCGGGCGCAGACTGCGCCGGCGAGCGCGTCAGCCGGAACGCCGCGCCGTCGCCGTCGGCCACGCAATCCTGCGGAGCCACCCGCGCCGCGGCCCGCGCGCCGCGCGGGATGAAGCGCAGGCCCTCGCCGTGCTCGACCATGTCGAATCCGAAGGCGACCATGAGCGGCTGAAGCGCCGCCCGCGCCGTCTGCGTCGCCTCCTGCAGCGTGCCGTCGATGACGTCGTGGAGCCCCAAGACGTCGACCGACGCGACGCCGGCTTCGCCGCAGATCTCCGCCACCGTCTCGGCGAGACCGGCGCCGCCGAGCCGCCCGGTGATCCAGTGGCCGAGGCGGTGGTTCTCGCCGTCCGACCAGACCGAAAGACGCTGCGGGAAGTCGGGCCAGGGGCGCAGGTCCCATGTCCATACATAGGCGCGCGCGGGGTCGACCATCGGCCCGCCATAGACCGGCGACACCGGGTTTCGCTCCGCGTCCTCCCAGTAGCCGAGCGCGGCCTGAAGATAGCGCCGCTGCATCGCGTCGTCGCGCGCGCCGCTGGAGGCGTAAGGCAGGGCGCTCTCGGAGGATTTCGGGTCGACGAAGACGTTGGGCTGGTTGGCCCCCTTGTCGACGGCCGGGCACCCGATCTCGGTGAACCAGAACGGCTTGGACATCGGAACCCAGGCCGTCGGGCTCGCGCTGCGCACGCCGCCAATGCGGTCATGGTGCTCGCGCGACCACCAGCTGCGGATGTCCTTGTAGCGGAACATCCAGGCCTCATCATGGGCGCCGTCCGTGATCGGGCTGCGCCGCTGGGCCGCCCGGTCGGCGTCCGTCGCATAGTACCAGTCGAAGCCCTCGCCGCCCTCGACCTGGCTGCGCAGATAGGCCAGCGAATGCGCCGAGCCGGCGGCGGCGTCGAGATGCCCTTCGCCGTCGCGCCAGTCGGCGAGCGGCATGTAGTTGTCGACGCCGACGAAATCGATCGACGCGTCGGCCCAGAGCGGGTCGAGGTGGAACGCCGCGTCGCCGCTGCCGTCCGCCGGCTGGTGCCCGAAGTACTCCGACCAGTCGGCCGCATAGCCGATCTTCGTCGTCGGCCCGAGAATTGCGCGCACGTCGGCTGCCAGCGCGCGCAACGCCGTCACCGCGGGGTAGCGGCCCGGCCCGGAGCGGATCCACGTCAGACCCCGCAACTCGGAGCCGACGCAGAACGCATCCACACCCCCCGCCGCCGCGCAGAGATGCGCGTAGTGCAGGATGAAGCGGCGCAGCCCCCATTCCTCCGGACCATGATAGCTCACGGCGTCGCCGGCGACGCTGAAGTCCGAAACCTGCGCCGACCCGAAGAAGGCCGCGACCTGAGCCTCGGCGGCCGCCGTCCGGTCCACGCTGCCCGGCAGCCCCGGCGCGACGTCGAGCGTGATGCGCCCGCGCCACGGATACGCCGGCTGCTCCCCGCCATAGGGGCTCGGCCTTCCCGACCCCGGCGCGACGTCCATCAGGATGAACGGATAGAACATCGCCGCGACGCCGCGGCGCTTCATCTCCCGCAAGGTCGCCGCCACGCCGTCGTCGGAGGGCGTGCCGCCGAAGACCGGCCGCCCGTCAAGCTGGCCGACGAGCGCCGCCGAAGCGCGGTCGACGCCGCCCGCGCGCCAGGAGACCGGCTCGGTGAGCTTGGCGCGCGTCTCGACGCCGGGGCGGATGCGGCACTGGCCGCAGCGCAGGTCGTCGCCGAACCAGGAGACCACGAGAGAGGCCGCGCGGCACGCCGGCGCCTCCTCCTGAAGCTGGTCGAAGGCCACCAGCGCGTCGGCGCGCTCCGCGAGGCCGTTGACGTTCTCCGTCACCGACGCGCCGGGCCCGATGCGCCGGCGCACCGGCTCAAGGTTCAGCGAGAACTCGCCCGAACCCGGCGACAGCGCCACCGCGCGCACGAGGTCCGAGAGCGGCGGCGCGATTTCCTCCGACAGCGAGGCCGGCGCTTTCGGCTGCCGGAACACCTCGACGTTGAACTGCGGCACGCGGTTGCCGAAACGGCCGAGATCGAGTTCCTCGAACACGACATAGGCCGTCCCGCGATAGGCCGGCGCCGAGCCCTCGATCGCCTCGATGAGCGGATCGGGCGCCTGGTCCTCGGTCCCGCGGTGCAGACGATGCTCCACAAGGCTGAGGTCGAGCAGCGCGCCGTCGGCCCACACGCGCCCGATGCGCTCGACCGGCCCCTCGCAGAGCGCCACCGCAAGCGAGACGCTGTAGCGATGGCTGCGCACCGTCGGCGCGCCGCCCTTGCCGCCGCCGCTCGAACTTGTCTCCTCGCGGAAGCGCGACGCCCACACGACCTGTCCGCCGACGCGCATGCGGCCGTAGACGCGCGGGATCGGCGCGCCCTCGCGCCCGCTCATGACGCGGAACTGCGCGACGCGCCCGGCGTCCACCGCCTCGGCGCCGTCGCCGAGGCGGTGGACGC
>CAYGUQ010000506.1:2862-3336 GCA_964352995.1 uncultured Rhodobacterales bacterium | reverse complement strand
AGCCCGGTGTGGATCGTCAGCACCGCGCCGAGCGCCGCGCCCGCCGACGCCCCGATCAGCCCCGGCTCGGCCAGCGGGTTGCGCAGGTAGCCCTGCAGCGCCGCGCCCGACAGGCCGAGCGTCGCCCCGACCGCGAGGCCGAGAATGGCGCGCGGCAGGCGCAGTTCGCGCATCACCAGCGCCGCCGCGGGGTCGCCTCCGTCGGCCCCGAGGACCAACGCGCGAAGACCTTCCCACGCGCCCAGCCCCGCCGGCCCGGTCGTCAGCGACAGCGCGAAGAGCGCGGCGACGAGGGCCGCCAGCGTCGCGAGAACCGCGCGGCCGCTCATCGCCGCGCCGCCGCCAGCGCGTCGATCGCCAGCGTCACGAACGGCGTGCCGCAGACCTGCCAGCGCTCCGCCACCACCGCCCCGCCCCGCGCTTGCGGCGCTGGTCGCGCTCGCCGGAGATGTGGCGGCTGGTGATGCTGGAGCC
>CAYGUQ010000506.1:0-2852 GCA_964352995.1 uncultured Rhodobacterales bacterium | reverse complement strand
CACCACCGCCCCGCCCCGCGCGACCAGCGCCGCAAGCGCGGGATGCGACGCGCTCTCGTAGGCGCGGCCGTCGCGCTCGCCGGAGATGTGGCGGCTGCGGATCAGGAACGGCTCCAGCATCACCAGCCGCTCCAGCGCCAGCGGCGACGGCCCTGTCAGCCCCAGCGACGCCGCGGCGTTGTCGAGCCGCGCGGCGTCCATCGCCTCCGCCGCGAGCGTGCCGGCGCCGGAGGTGTAGTTGTTGGGGTAGTGCGTCGCGGCCGGCGCCCGCGGCAGGTCGGCCGCCCGCGCCCGCGCCGCGGCGAGTTCGGCCTCGTAATCGGCGGCCAGCGCCTCCGCCGCGGCCTCGCGCCCCATCGCCCGGCCTGCCACGCGGATCGCCTCCGAGACCTCTGCGAGGGAGTTCGCGGACGGCACCACCGCGACCGGCACGCCGAGCCGCTCCAGCATCCGCCGCGTGACGGCGTTCGAGAACGGCCCGGTCAGCACGAGATCGGGGGCCATCGCGAAGATCTGCTCGGCCAGCCCGTCGTTGGCGGGCAGCGCCGCGGCCGCGTCGGCGAGGTTCGACGCCTCGGGCCGCTGCGCCCAGCGCGAGACCGACACGACCTGCCCCGGCGCCCCCAGCATCAGCGCAAGCTGATCGGCGCACAGGTTCATGCTCACGACGCGCTCCGGCCCGGCCGCCGAAGCCGGCGCCGGCAGCGCCAGCAGCAGGAGAAGGACGAGGCGCGTCACGGCTTCGGCGGCGGCGGCAGGCGCGCGACGAAGCGGCCCTTCACGCCCTCCGGCCAGTTCTGGAAGGCGATCACCCCCGAGGCCGAGGCGGCGTGCAGCGCGGCGTAATCCACCAGCGCCCGCGCCGCGGCCGCGTCGGGCGCGAAGTCCCCCAGCACATAGGCGATCTTGCGGCCGGCGGCGTCGGAGACCGCCGCGCTGCAGCCGCGCTCGCAGTTCATCAGGCACGAGAAGCGCCTCACGCGCACCTCGCGCCGCCCGACCGCGGCGGCCTCGACCTCCGCCGCGAAGGCCGCGCCGGGCGTCGCCCCCGGCGCCGCGTCGGCCGACCAGCCGCAACTGTCGCACACCGTGACCAGCGCGCCGTCGAAACCGTCCTCGCTCATCGCCATTCCCTTCCGCTCGCCCCTTGCGCCGGGGCCTCCCGCGCGAAATCATCGACCTGCGACAATATGGAGCGCTGATCATGCAGGACGCCGCCCCCGAGAGAGCCCATCCGCAGGCCCGTGCGCCGCAGGACCGTCTGCGCCTGATGCTCGCGCAGATGCGCTCGACCACCACCCACGCCGGCAACGTCGCGACGCTGGGGCCGCTGGCGCGGCGCGCGGCGGCGGAAGGCTGCGCGATGCTCTGCCTGCCCGAGGTCGCTGGCCTGATGAACCGCGACGCGGCCGAGGCCCGCGCCCAGGTCGTCGAGGAGGCGCGCGACCCCTGGCTCGCCGCCTGTCGCGAGGCCGCCGCGCGCCACGGGCTCTGGCTGCATGCGGGCTCGTCGCCGGTGCTGAGCGCGGACGGCCGCTTCCTCAACCGCGCCTGGATGGTCGACCCCGGCGGCGAAGTCGTGGCGCGCTACGACAAGATCCACCTCTTCGACGTTTATCTCGGCGACGGCGAGGCGCGGCTGGAGTCGGCGCGATTCGCCCCAGGCGCCGAGGCCGTGCTGGCGCCCACGCCCTGGGGGCCGCTGGGCATGACCATCTGCTACGACCTGCGCTTTCCCCATCTCTACCGGACGCTCGCCAAGGCCGGCGCGCGGCTGATCTTCGCCCCCGCGGCCTTCACCGCGCCTACCGGACGCGCGCACTGGGAAGTGCTGATCCGCGCCCGCGCCATCGAGAACGGCGCCTTCATGCTCTGCCCCGCCCAGACCGGCCGCCATGACGACGGGCGCGAGACCTGGGGCCATGCGCTCGCCGTCGACCCCTGGGGCGCGGTGCTCGCCGATCTCGGCTTCGAGGAGGGCGCCGCGGTCGTCGAGATCGACCTCGCTGACAGCGAGACGGCGCGCGCAAAAGTCCCGTCGCTCGCCAATGAGCGCGACTTCGCGGGGCCCCTGCCCGGTCAGAGCCATGTCGCGACCCCCAGCAGCAGCGCCGCGGCCAGCGCCATCGCGAGGCGATAGACGCGCAAGCCCCGCTTAAGCGCCGCGGCGTCGGGGTCCGGCGCGCCGCCGTTCAGCCACGGCTCCGCGCTCAGGCCGCCGGCGTAGGCGCGCGGGCCGCTCAGCCGCACGCCGAGCGCGCCGGCCATCGCCGCCTCCGGCCAGCCGGCGTTCGGCGAGCGGTGGCGGCGCGCGTCCAGCGCCATCGCGCGGAGGCTCGCGCGCGGCCGCCCGCCCGCCAGCGCGATCAGCAGGCCCGTCAGGCGGGCCGGCGCGAGGTTGGCGAGGTCGTCGAGCCGCGCCGACGCGCGGCCGAAATCGACGTGCCGCGGCGTGCGATGGCCGATCATGCTGTCGAGCGTGTTCAGCGCCTTGTAGGCCGCGAGCCCCGGCAGCCCGAGGAGCGCGCCCCAGAAAAGCGGCGCGACCACGCCGTCGGAGGCGTTCTCCGCAAGGCTCTCCAGCGCCGCGCGGGCCGCGCCGGCGGCGTCGAGCCGCTCTGGGTCGCGCCCCACGATGCGCGCCACGGCGGCGCGCGCGGCGACGAGGTCTCCGGCGGCGAGGGCCTCCGCCACCGGGCGCACATGGTCGTCCAGGCTGCGCGCTGCGACCAGCGGCCACGCCGCGACGCCGAGGGCGAGCGCAAGGGCGGCGCCGCCGAGCGCCTGCGCGACCAGCGCCTCCGCCGCGGCCCCGGCGAGCGCGGCGAGCCCGACGACGCCGACGCACGCCG
>CAYGUQ010000505.1:0-3340 GCA_964352995.1 uncultured Rhodobacterales bacterium | reverse complement strand
TATTACGTTTCGATGTCAGATGGTTAACGCCCGAACGAAAAAGTCCGTGCATGTCCGCGTTCACTGTGCTGAGCTATGCGCAAGGCGCAAAGCCCACAAAATCGACACAGGTAGGACTTCGAAATGCGCATGTTCAAGACGATCGCCGTCGCGAGCGCCGGTCTGCTCGGCGCGCTGACCACAGCGTCGGCGCAGGAGACGTTCATCACGATCGGCACTGGCGGCCAGACCGGCGTCTACTACGTCGTCGGGCAGTCGATCTGCAGCCTCGTCAACCGCGGCCAGGCCCAGCACGGCATCCGCTGCACGGCGCCCTCCACCGGCGGCTCGATCGCCAACATCAACGCCATCAAGGCGGGCGACATGGACATGGGCGTCGCCCAGTCCGACTGGCAGTATCACGCCTACAACGGCAGCGCGCGGTTCGAGGGCGACGCCTTCCCCGGCATCCGCGCCGTCTTCTCGGTGCACCCCGAGCCGTTCACGGTGGTCGCGCGCGCCGACGCGGGCGTCAAGACCTTCGACGACCTCAAGGGCAAGCGCGTGAACGTGGGCGTGCCGGGCTCCGGCCAGCTCGCCACGATGCAGGTGGTGCTCGACGCGAAGGGCTGGTCGATGGACGACTTCTCGCTCGCCTCCGAGCTCGCGCCCTCCGAGCAGGCGCAGGCGATGTGCGACAACAAGGTCGACGCGATCATCTTCACCGCGGGCCACCCCAACGGCTCGATCCAGGAGGCGACGACCTCCTGCGAGGCGGTGCTGGTCGACGTCTCCGGCCCGGCCATCGAGAAGCTGGTCGCCGACAACCCGTTCTACGCCGTCGCGACGGTGCCCGGCGGCATGTACGCCGGCAACTCCGAGGACGTGACGACCTTCGGCGTCCGCGCCACCTTCGTCTCGGCCGACACGGTGCCCGAGGAGACGATCTACCAGACCGTCAAGGCCGTCTTCGACAACTTCGGGCGCTTCAAGCGGCTCCACCCCGCCTTCGCGAACCTGAACGAGCAGGAGATGATCACCTCCGGCAACTCCGCGCCGCTGCATGACGGCGCGAAGCGCTACTTCGCCGAGAAGGGCTGGCTCCCGACCAACTGAGGCGGGCCGCATCCCCGACGTCGCGGCGGCCCCTGCGCCGTCGCGACCCCTCCTGCGTGAGCGAAGACGGAGATCGCAGCCATGGCCGACAGCGCGCAGCAGACCGACAAGCACGGCGCGAGCCAGGCGGAGCTCGATGAGCTCGTCGCCGCCTCCGACGTGGGCGGGAGGGCGCCGGCGAGGCCCATCGCCCTGCTGATCGCGGGCGTCGCGCTGCTCTGGTCGCTCTTCCAGCTCTGGTTCGCCTCGCCGATCCCCTTCGCGGTGGGGTTCGGCGTCTTCAACGACACCGAGGCGCGGTCGATCCACCTCGCCTTCGCGCTGTTTCTCGCCTTCACCGCCTTTCCCGCGGTGCGCTCGCCCTTCCAGCTCGCGCTCGGCGTCGGCGCGCCGCTGCTCCTGACGGCGCTCTTCATGATCGGCGCGAAGCCGGAAGAGAGCATCTGGTGGATCCCGCTGATCGGGCTCGGCGTGGCTGCGGCCGTGCTGGCCGGCTCGCCGCGCGAGCGCGTAGAGCCCTGGGAATGGGCGCTGACGCTGATCTCGGCGGCCGCCGCGCTCTACCTCTTCGTCTTCTACCGCGAGATCTCAGACCGCGTCGGCGCGCCGATCACGCAGGACATGATCGTCGGCGTGGCGGGGCTGATGTTGCTGCTGGAAGCCACGCGCCGCGCGCTCGGCCCGGCGCTGATGATCGTGGCGACGGTGTTTCTGGTCTACACCTTCCTCGGCCCCTACATGCCGCAGATCATCTCGCACAAGGGCAACTCGCTGAGCGAGGTCGTGAACCACCAGTGGATCACGACGCAGGGCGTTTTCGGCATCGCGCTCGGCGTCTCCACCAGCTTCGTCTTCCTGTTCGTGCTGTTCGGGGCGCTGCTCGACAAGGCCGGCGCCGGCAACTACTTCATCCAGGTCGCCTTTTCGCTGATGGGCCACATGCGCGGCGGCCCCGCCAAGGCGGCGGTCGTCTCCTCGGCGATGACCGGGCTCATCTCCGGCTCCTCCATCGCCAACGTCGTGACCACCGGCACCTTCACCATTCCGCTGATGAAGCGCGTCGGCTTCTCCGCGGAGAAGGCCGGCGCCGTCGAGGTCGCAAGCTCCGTCAACGGCCAGATCATGCCGCCCGTGATGGGCGCCGCGGCGTTCCTGATGGTCGAGTATGTCGGCATCCCGTATTTCGACGTCGTGAAGCACGCCTTCGTGCCGGCGGTCATCAGCTACATCGCGCTCGTCTACATCGTGCATCTTGAGGCGATGAAGGCCGGCATGAAGGGCCTGCCGCGCGCCTACGAGCCGGGGCCGCTGCTGCAGCGGCTGATGGGGATCGTCGTCGCGATCATCGTGATCTGCGCGCTCTCCTTCGGGGTCTACTACGGCATGGGCTGGCTGCGCCCGGCTTTCCCCGACACCGCCGGCTACATCGTGTTCGGCCTGCTGACGGCGGCCTATGTCGCGCTGCTCTGGGTCGCCTCGCGCGAGGCGCCGCTGCGGATGGAGGACCCCAACGCCCCGGTCACCTCGCTGCCGCTGCCGGGGCCGACGGCGCGCGCGGGCTTCCACTTCATCCTGCCGGTCGTGGTGCTGGTCTGGGCGCTGATGGTCGACCGCCTGTCGCCCGGCCTGTCGGCGTTCTGGGCGGCCTGCTTCATGATCTTCATCCTGCTGACGCAGCGCCCGCTGATGGCGCTGATGCGCGGCGAGGGGCGGCTGGCGCAGGCCGTGCGGCAGGGCGTGGTGGACCTGCTCGACGGGCTGATCACCGGCGCGCGCAACATGATCGGCATCGGCATCGCCACGGCGGCGGCTGGCATCATCGTCGGCGCCGTCAGCCAGACCGGCGTCGGCTCGGCGCTGGCGGACGTGGTCGCGGTGCTCTCGGGCGGCAACCTGATGGCCATTCTCGCGCTCACCGCGGTCCTGTCGCTCATCCTCGGCATGGGGCTGCCGACGACGGCGAACTACATCGTCGTCTCGGCGCTGCTCGCCCCGGTGATCGTGACCCTGGGCCAGCAGAACGGCCTGATCGTGCCGCTGATCGCCGTGCACCTCTTCGTCTTCTACTTCGGGATCATGGCCGACGTGACGCCGCCGGTGGGGCTGGCGAGCTTCGCCGCCGCGGCCGTCTCCGGCGGCGACCCGATCCGCACCGGCGTCATCGCGTTCTTCTACTCGCTGCGCACCGCGGCGCTGCCGTTCCTGTTCATCTTCAACACCGACCTGCTGCTGATCGACGTGGGCT
>CAYGUQ010000504.1:1098-3342 GCA_964352995.1 uncultured Rhodobacterales bacterium | reverse complement strand
CGCGCATGGCCTCGGCTGCCTGAAACTGCGCGTACTTCCCCAGATCGCCCACCACGCCCATCGACGTGCGCCGGTCGATGGCGGCCTCGACCTCGGCGGGCAGCGAGATGTTCTCCACCGTCAGCATCGGCGTCTCGACGCCATAGGCCGCCAGCTCCGGCGCGATGCGCTTGCGCAGCAGTTCGCCGAGCTGGTCGGCCGCGCCCGCCATGTCGAGCGCCGCGATGCCCGATTTCGCCAGCGCGTTGGAGAAGGCGCTGACGATCACGTTGCGCAGCTGGAACGTGATCTCGTCGGTTGTGAACTCGCCGTCGGTGCCGACGACCTCGGTCATGAAGCGCCCCGGATCGGTCACGCGCAGGCTGTAGGTTCCGAACGCCCGCGCGCGGATCACGCCGAACTCGGGGTCTCGCATGATGATCGGGTTGCGGGTGCCCCACTTCAGGTCCTGAAAACGGCGCATCGAGACGAAGTAGATCTCGGATTTGAATGGCGATTCGAAGCCGTGATCCCAATGCTGGAGCGTGGTCATCACCGGCATGTTGTTGGTCTCTAGCATGTAGAGACCCGGCGGAAACACGTCGGCGAGCTGGCCTTCATGGACGAAGACGGCGGCCTGTCCTTCGCGTACGGTCAACTTTGCGCCGTATTTGATCGCCGCGCCGTGGCGGTCGAATCGCCACACCATCTGGTCGCGGGCCGTCTCGGTCCAGTCGATGACATCGATAAATTCGCCAGTGAGCCGGTCCCAGAAACTCATCGCGCGCCCCCTGCTGTCGCCGCGAGATGATTAACGCGTAAATGCGGCCCCGTCACGCCGGCGGCCGCGGCGTCGGGGCGTTTGCAGACGGGTTCTTTGTGCTATCCCGCGTCGAGTCGCATCGCTAAGGTCTGTGCGCTGTTCGGGAGAGTGCGTCATGCTGCTGAGAGTTCTGCTTCTTGTGGTGCTGACAGCCGCCGGCGCCCACGCCGACGTGCTCGACCGCATCGCAGAGACCGGCACCCTCAGGGTCGGGGTGCGGGCCGACGCGCCGCCGCTCTCCTTCCTCAAGGACGGCGTCGCAGGAGGCTACAGCGTCGCCCTGTGCAACCGCGTGGCGGAGCGTCTCGGAGACCAGCTCGGCATCGGCCCGATCATCGTCCAGCACGTCCCCGTGACGGCGGAGAACCGCTTCCAGGCCATTGTCGACGAGCAGATCGACGTTCTTTGCGGCGCCGCGTCGATGACGCTGAGCCGCCGCGAAATCGTCGACTTCTCCATTCCGGTCTATGTCGACGGCGCCAGCGTCCTCATGCGCCGCGGCGAGACGGCGGACTTCGCGATGCTCGCCAACCGCCGCATCGGCGTGCGCGCCGGCACCACCACCGAGCGCAGCCTCGCCGCGACGCTTGAGCGCACCCAGATGATCGCCGACGTCGTGACGGTCGAGGAGCATCAGGAGGGCATCGCCCGCCTGCTGGGGCGCGACATCGACGCCTACTTCGCCGACCAGTCCATCCTGCTGTTCCTGATCGCGGAGTCGGGCCGGGCCGAGGAGCTCGCGCTCGCCAACAACGTGCTGACCATCGAGCCGCAGGGCCTCGCCCTGCCGCGCGGCGACGACGATTTCCGGCTGGAGGTCGACCGTGCGCTCAGCCGCATGTACCGCACCGGCGAACTCGCCAAGATCTTCGCGGACGCCTTCGCCCCGGCCATGATGGGCGACGCGATGCGCGCCATGACCCTGATCGCCCCCCTCCAGGAATGAGCCTCTCCCACGCCGAGTACGCCGCCCACGACGCGCTGGGCCTCGCGGCGCTCGTCGCGCGCGGCGAGACGACGGCGACGGAGCTGCTCGACATCGCGCTGGAGCGGGCCGGGGCGGCGCAGGCGCGGCTGAACTGCATCGCGCGGCTCGACGAGGGGGCGGCCCGCGCCGCCATCGCCGCCGGTCCGCCCGACGGCCCGTTCCGCGGCGCGCCGTTCCTGCTCAAGGATCTCGGCTGCGAGGCCGTCGACTTTCCGTCGAGCGGCGGCTCGCGGCTGCTGCGCTGGACCGACTGGCCCCGCGACAGCCTGCTGTTCGAGCGCCTGCGCGCGACCGGGCTCGTGACATTCGGCCGCACCACGGCGCCCGAGGGCGGCGTCGGGCCGGTCACCGAGGCGCAGGTCTACGGGGCGCCGACGCTCAACCCGTGGAACACGGGCCGACCGCCCCGCGGCTCCACGCGCCGCGCCCGCGCCCCGCTCCCCGCCGCCCTCGG
>CAYGUQ010000504.1:0-1088 GCA_964352995.1 uncultured Rhodobacterales bacterium | reverse complement strand
GGCGGCGTCCCGGCGGCCCACGGTTCCGACGGCGGCGGCTCGGTGCGGATACCGGCCTCCAACTGCGGCCTTTTCGGCCTCAAGCCGACCCGCGCCCGCCTGCCGGACGGCCCCTACGCCGGCGAGGGCTGGGCGGGCATGGCCATCGACGGCTTCCTCACCCGCTCCGTGCGCGACAGCGCCGCGCTGCTCGACGCCGCCTGCGGCGACGACCCCGGCGGCCCCTACGTCGCGCCGCCGCTGCGCGAGGGCTTCGCCGCCGCCATCGCGAGGCCGCCGCGGCGCCTGCGCATCGCCTTCACCGCCGGTCGGCTCGACGGCACGCCGATCCACCCCGACTGCCGCGCCGCGGTGGAGGACGCCGCGCGCCTGCTGGAGAGCCTTGGCCACCATGTCGAGGAGGCGCGGCCGGCAGTCGACGTCGCCGCGCTGATGGACGCATGGACCACCATCGTCGCCTGCGGCACGGCGCTCTGGGTGCGCGAGCGCTGCGCGAAGCGCGGCGCGCCCCTGCGCGACGACGAGCTGGAGCCGGTGAGCCTCGGCGCAATCCGCCTCGCCGGGACGCGCTCCGGCGCCGACTACCTCGCAGCCGTCGAGCATGTGCATGATTTCGGGCGCGCGCTCGCGGGCTTCTTCGAGGGGCGCGACGCGTTCCTGACCGCCACGATGGCGGAGCCGCCCGCCGAGATCGGCCGCTTCGCGCCGCGAAACCCCGACTTCCGCGACTACCGCGTCGGCCCGAACGGCATCCTGCCCTATTCGCCCTTCGCGCCGGTCTACAACGCCAGCGGCCAGCCGGCGGCGACGCTGCCGCTGTTCTGGAACGACGAGGGCCTGCCCATCGGCGTGCAGGTCGCGACCCGCTTCGGCGGCGACGAGACGCTGATGGCGCTGGCCGCCGAAGTGGAGGCCGCCCGCCCCTGGTTCGACCGCAGGCCGCCGCCGCTCTGAAGCCGCCGGTTCGCCGCGACCGCAGAGCCTTCACGAGGCGCGAGCAGAAATCCGCACCCCACGCGCCCGTCTAGAGGGGTCGCCGCGCTACTGGATCGCAGCAGGCTGGGCGGCGTCGCCAAGCCCTTCTGGCC
>CAYGUQ010000503.1:0-3353 GCA_964352995.1 uncultured Rhodobacterales bacterium | reverse complement strand
GACCTGAGCCTCGGCGAAGGCGGACGTCGCGCCGGATGGAGGATCGGGCGCAGCGTCGATCTCGCTGGCGGAGCGCGTCCCGGATACTGGGACATGGAGCTGCGCTTGATCCGTGCGCGACGAAGAACGGATAGGGGCGGCGGGGAAACATCAGATTCACGGCCTGCGGGGGCGGCGCAGCCGCATGCGCACGACAAATCCCTTCTACGAATCAAGAAGTGTTGTAGTGTCTCGGCATGACCGATCACCCTGCCGACCTGTTCGCCGCGCTGGGCCAAACCCACCGGCTCGCGATCTTCCGCCTGCTCGCGCGGCGCGCACCCGAGGGCGTGCCGGCCAGCGAAATAGCCGAGGCGGTCGGGGTGCGGCCGAACAACGCCTCGGTCCATCTCGCGCATCTCGCGCGCGTCGGGCTGATCCGGGGCGAGCGGGACGGCAAGCTGATCCGCTATCGCCTCGACCTCGCGGCCGCGGGGGGCCTCATCGACTATCTCGCGCTCGACTGCTGCCGCGGTCGGCCGGAACTCTGCGCGGCGGCCGCGCGCCGCCTTCAGCCGTCACGGGAGGACGCCATGTCCGTCAGAACCTATCGCGTGCTGTTCATCTGCAGCGGCAACTCAGCCCGCTCGATCTTCGCCGAGGCGATCCTGAACCGCGAAGGCGCAGGCAGGTTCGTCGCGCATTCCGCCGGGATGCGGCCGCGCTCCGAGCTGAATCCCTTCGCCGTCGCCCAGTTGCAGAAGCTCGGCCACGACGTCTCCGGCCTGCGCGCCAAGCACGTCTCCGAGTTTCAGGGCCCCGATGCGCCGCATTTCGACTTCGTGTTCACCGTCTGCGACAAGGCCGCCAACGAGGAATGCGCGCCGTGGCCGGGGCGGACCATCACCGGTCACTGGGGCGTGCCGGACCCTGTGGCGGCCACCGGCGCCGAGGCCGAGAAGGCGTTCGCCTTCGCCGAGGCCTACCGGATGCTGAAGCACCGCATCGGCGCCTTCGTGAACCTGTCCTTCGACAAGCTCGACCGCATCGCGACGCAGAACGCCGTGGACGCGATCGGCCGCAGCGAGAACGCGCCCGCCGCCTGACCGCCGGCGGCCGTCGCCCCTTCCGAAGTCGACCGCGCGGCGGTCGACGATCCATGCAAGCGCGACCGGGAGTCTCCATGACTGACGCCGTCCACCCCCGCCTTCCGGAGGGCCCGGCTCCGGCGCGGCGCTCGCCGTCGTGGTCGGCGCGCCGGTCGCGGCGCCGGTGACGCTGGCGCGCGTTGCCTTCGCCGACCGCACCCTCAGCCTTTTCCCCGACGGAGACGCCTGATGGCCCGCATCGCGCTCAACGGCCTCGGCCGCATCGGAAAGCTCGCGCTCCGCGCCTTCGAGGCCGAGGGGCTCGACCACGAGCTGGTCCTGATCAACGACATCGTCGGCGACGCGGCCGCGCATGCTCATTTCCTGGAGTTCGACAGCGTCCACGGCCGCTGGGACGCGCGGCTGTCGGCGGACGGCGACCGCCTCGCGATCAACGACCGGCGGCCCCGCGTGAGCTGCGCGCGGCGCATCGAGGACCTGCCTCTGGCCGAGCTGGGCGTCGATCTGGTCGTGGACTGCACCGGCGTCTTCAAGACCGCCGAGAAGATCGCGCCCTACTTCGCCGCGGGCGTGAAGCGGGTTGCGGTGTCGGCCCCGGTGAAGGACGGGGGCGCGCTGAACCTCGTCTGGGGCGTGAA
Source organism: uncultured Rhodobacterales bacterium (assembly GCA_964352995.1). GTDB lineage: Bacteria > Pseudomonadota > Alphaproteobacteria > Rhodobacterales > Rhodobacteraceae > Rubrimonas. The sequence continues at coordinate 1,627 of CAYGUQ010000503.1, read as the reverse complement.
CCAGCATCTGTTCGACCCCGCGGTCCACCGCGTCGTCACGGCGGCCTCCTGCACCACCAACTGCCTCGCGCCGGTGGTGAAGGTGATCCACGAGGGGATCGGGATACGGCACGGCTCGATCACCACCGTGCATTGCGTGACCAACACGCAGACCATCCTCGACCGGCCGATGAAGGACATGCGCCGCGCCCGTTCGGCGCTGACGTCCATGATCCCGACCACCACCGGCTCCGCGACCGCGATCACGCTGATCTATCCCGAGCTCAAGGGCCGGCTCAACGGCCATGCGGTGCGCGTGCCCCTCGTGACAGCGTCGCTGACCGACTGCGTGTTCGAGGTCGAGCGCCCCACGTCGGTCGAGGAGGTCAACGCGCTGTTCGCCGCGGCCGCGACGGACGGGCCGCTGAAGGGCGTGCTCGGCTGCGAGACCCGGCCGCTGGTGGGCGCGGACTACCTCAACGACACCCGGTCCAGCATCGTGGACGCGGGCTCGACCATGGTGGTGAACGGCACGCAGGTGAAGGTCTACGCCTGGTACGACAACGAGATGGGCTATGCGTTCCGCCTTGCGGACGTCGTGCGCATGATGGCGGCCGCGTCGTGAACGCGCCCCTCGCCGCCCCGCCGCGTCCGCTCGCGGCCTACGCCGCGGTCACCGCGGCCTACTGGGCCTTCATGCTGACCGACGGCGCGCTGCGGATGCTCGTGCTGCTGCACTTCAACGCGCTCGGCTTCTCGCCCATCACGCTGGCGTGGCTGTTCCTGCTCTACGAGGCCGCCGGGATCGTCACCAACCTCGGCGCGGGCTGGATCGCTGCGCGCTTCGGCCTCGCCGCGACGCTCTATGCGGGGCTGTCGCTCCAGATCGTCGCGCTGGTCGCGCTGTCGCAGCTCGACCCGTCCTGGGCGGTCGCCGCGTCCGTAGGCTTCGTGATGGCGGCGCAGGGCGTCTCCGGCGTCGCGAAGGACCTCGCGAAGATGGGGGCCAAGAGCGCCGTGAAGCTGCTGGCGCCGACCGAGGGCGGCGCGCTGTTTCGCTGGGTCGCCGCGCTGACCGGCTCCAAGAACGCGGTGAAGGGTCTGGGCTTCCTGCTCGGCGCCGCGCTGCTCGGCGCGGCGGGGTTCGCATGGGCGGCGCTGGGGATGGCGGCGGCGCTGGCCCTGATCCTCGCGGCGGTGGCGCTGTTCATGCCGCCGGGACTGCCGCGGGGACGGCCGAAAGACGAGATCGGCCGGCTGCGCTCGGGCGACGCGCGCATCGACCGGCTGGCGGCGGCGCGGCTGTTCCTGTTCGGCGCGCGCGACGTGTGGTTCGTGGTGGGGATCCCGATCTACTTCTACGGCGTGCTGTCGGACGGAACGGCCGAGGGGCGGCGCGAGGCGTTCTTCCTGGTCGGCGCCTTCATGGCGCTGTGGATCGTCGGCTACGGCGCGGTGCAGGCGGCGGCGCCGGCGCTCCTGCGCGCGAAGACCAAGCCGGTAGCCGAGATCGCCCGCCTCGCCGCGCTCTGGGCCTTCGTCCTCGCGCTGATCCCGGCGGCGTTGGCGCTCGCCGCCTGGGCCGCCGGTCGCCCCATCGCGGCGCCGCCGGGCGATCCGGCGGTCTGGCTGACGGGCGCGCTGATTG
>CAYGUQ010000502.1:0-3357 GCA_964352995.1 uncultured Rhodobacterales bacterium | reverse complement strand
TCCCCGCCCTCGACGTCGAATTCCGCCATTGCTGCCTCCCTCACGCCAGCCGGTCGCCGAGCAGGAACTCCGCCGCCCTGTCGAGCCGGATATGCGGCGAGCGCGCGGGCTTCGGCGGCGCGAAGTCCATCAGGTCGAGCTCGCCGCCCAGCCACCCCGCCCCCGGCGGCGCGTCCTCCCGCGCCTGCGCCAGCACCGCGGCAGGGTTGTCGGGAAGATCGCCGGGAAACAGCGCCGCCTCGCGCCCGGTCTCCAGCAGCCGCCCGCGCACGCAGGGAAGCTGGCGGCCGTCGCGCGTCACCTCCTGCTCCACGGTCGCGCGCAGGGCGGCGAGCGCCATCGTCTCGACCTTCGCGCCGCGGAACTCCGCCCGCGCGACGCTCTCGCGCAGCATCGCCTGCATCATCGCGGTGAGGCGCGGATGCTGGACATGGTGGACGTGGTCGGCCTTGGTCGCGGCGAAAAGGATGCGGTCGATCCGCCGGCCGAGAATCGACGAGAGCCAGCCGCCGCCGGGCCGGAAGCAGCCGAGCACCGCGGTCATGGCGTCGCGCAGGTCGGCCACGGCGCCGGGCCCCGCGTCGAGCGCGCCGAGCAGGTCGACCAGCACCACCTGACGGTCGATCCGCGCGAAGTGGTCGCGGAAGAACGGCTTGGCGACGCGGGCGACATAGGCGTCGTAGCGCCGCTCGAACTCCGCGCGCATGCCCCCGCGGCGGCGTCGGGAGCCGGCCGGCAGCGGGCAGAAGGTCAGCGCGGGCGAGCCCTCCAGCTCTCCCGGCAGCAGGAAGCGCCCCGGCGTGAGGCCCGACAGCCCCGCCGCCTTCGCGCGCTTGAGATAGGCGGCGTAGGCCGCCGAGAGCGCCTTGGCCTGCGTCTCGTCGAGCGCGGCCTCCGGATCGGCCGCGTCGAGCAGCGCGAGCCACGGCGCCGCGAGGGGCGCGCGCAGGGGCGCGCGGGCGAGCGCCATCGCCCTCTCCGACCATGCGCCGTAGTCCTGCCCGATCAGCGCGAGGTCGAGCAGCCACTCGCCGGGATAGTCGACGATGTCGAGGTGCAGCGTGCTCTCGCCGGTCATCCGCTCCAGCCAGTTCGACGAGCGCCGCCGGATCGAGAGGCGCAGCTGCGCGATGGAGCGGGTGCCCTGGGGCCAGTGCGGCTCAGGCGCGGAAAGCGCCGCCATGTGGCTCTCGAAGTCGAAGCGCGGCACGTCGCGGTCGGGCTGCGGGCGCAGGGCGACGGCGCTGATGCGTCCCTCCGCCTCGGCCTTCAAGCGCCCCATGCGCCCGCGCGCCAGCAGGTTCGCCACCAGCGAGGCGATGAACACGGTCTTGCCCGCCCGGCTGAGGCCGGTCACGCCGAGGCGCAGGGTCGGTTCGAACAGCGCCTCGGTCGCGCTGTCGCGCGCGTCCTCGACGGCGCGCATCATGTCGTCGATCAGTCCGCCGATCACGCCGGGGTTCTCCGCATCAGGTCCGCCTGCACATAGACCCGCGCGGGCCGGATTGGGAGGGGCTGGCTCGCCGCGCGGCCGCGCGCTAGGACAGGCTGCCATGCCGCGCTACAAGCTCACCCTCGAATATCACGGCGGGCCGTTCAGCGGCTGGCAGCGTCAGGCCGACGCCCCTTCGGTGCAGGGGGCGCTGGAGGAGGCGCTGGCGCGCATCGCGCCGGAGGCCGGGCCGGTCACCGGCGCGGGGCGCACCGACGCGGGCGTCCACGCGCTCGGGCAGGTCGCCCATGTCGACGTCGCCCGCGCATGGGACGCGTTCCGCCTCGCCGCCGCGCTCAACCACCACCTCAAGCGCTGGCCGATCGCGGTGACGGAGGCGGAGGAGGCCGCGCCCGACTTCCACGCCCGGTTCGACGCGGTCGAGCGGCTTTACCGATATCGCATCCGCGACCGGCGCGCGCCGCTGACCGTCGAGAAGGGCCTCGCCTGGCGCCATCACGGCCCGCTCGACGAGGCGGCGATGGCCGAGGGCGCCGCGCATCTCGTCGGCCACCACGACTTCACGACCTTCCGCGCGGCGCAGTGCCAGGCGCTCTCGCCGGTCAAGACGCTCGACGCGGTGACGGTGGAGCGGGCGGGCGACGAGATCGCGGTGACGGCGCGCGCGCGCAGCTTCCTGCACAACCAGGTGCGCAGCATCGTCGGCACGCTGGCGCAGGTCGGCGCAGGCCGCTGGCCGCCCGCGCGCGTCGGCGAGGCGCTAGCCGCCTGCGACCGCGCCGCCTGCGGGCCGGTCGCGCCGCCGCAGGGGCTCTATCTCGTCGGGGTGCGGTATCCCGAGCCCGCGGAGGGCGCGGATGGCTGACGGCCCCTCGCCGATGATGGCGCAGTATCTCGGCATCAAGGCCGACCATCCCGACGCGCTGCTGTTCTACCGCATGGGCGACTTCTACGAGCTGTTCTTCGAGGACGCAGCCGCCGCGGCCGCCGCGCTCGACATCGCGCTGACGAAGCGCGGCCAGCACGAGGGGCGCGACATCCCGATGTGCGGCGTGCCGGTCCACAGCCATGAGGCCTATCTCAACACGTTGATCCGCAAGGGCTTCCGCGTCGCCATCTGCGAGCAGACCGAAGACCCCGCCGAGGCGCGCAAGCGCGGGGCCAAGTCGGTCGTGCGGCGCGAGGTGGTGCGCCTCGTCACCCCCGGCACGCTGACCGAGGACGCGCTGCTGGAGGCGCGCGGCGCCGCGCCGCTCGCCGCCTGGGCGGAGCTGCGCGGCGAAGGGGCGCTGGCGTGGCTCGACCTCTCCACCGGCGCCTTCGCGACGATGCCGGCGGAGCGCGCAGAGCTCGCCGCGGCGCTCGCCCGCGTGGCGCCGCGCGAACTCCTGCTGAGCGAGGCGCATGCGGCCGACGCGGAGATCGAGGCGCTGGCGCGCGAGGCCGGCGCGGTCGCCGCAGCCCTAGGCCTGGCGAGCTTCGAGAGCGGCGGCTGACGGCGCAGTTCGGCGGCGCAGTTCGGCGTCGCGACGCTGGAGGGCTTCGGGGCCTTCTCGCGGCCCGAGATCGCGGCGATGGGCGCCGTGCTCGACTACGTGCGCATGACGCAAGGAGCCGCGGCGCCCCATATCCGCCCGCCGCGGCGCGAGACCGCGCAGGCCGCCATGGCCATCGACCCGGCCACGCGCCGAAACCTGGAGCTCGTCCGCACGCTCTCCGGCGCGCGCGAGGGCGCGCTTCTGGCCGCCGTCGACCGCACGTCGACGCCGGGCGGCGCGCGGCTGCTGGAGGCCCGCCTCGCCGCGCCGCTGACCGACCCGCGGGCCATCGCGGCGCGGCAGGACGCCGTCGCGTTCCTGCGCGCCGAGCCCGAGTTGCGCGAGCGGCTGCGCGCGGCGCTGAGG
>CAYGUQ010000501.1:0-3386 GCA_964352995.1 uncultured Rhodobacterales bacterium | reverse complement strand
GGCCATATCGCCGAACCGCGAACGCAGCTCAAGCCGAGCGAGATTGAGGCTCAGGTCTTCGAGATACTTGTGCGAGACATCGGCGCGATACCCCTCGCCCAGTGCCGGGATGCCGGGGCGGTTGCCCCATTCGCCCGGACCAAACGGCATGTGCGGCTGGATCCGACCGCCGGGATTCTGGATGATGATCGCACCCTGCGAACCAGCCTGGGGCGGCTCGGGGTTTTCCTTGCCGCCCTGCAGATCGGTCGCTTCGGCGGTGCCGCGAAGCGACTTGGCCCGCAGCTCCGCCGCGCGCGACCGGCTCACGAACCTCACCGGGCAGGGCTTCGCCTCGGGCGCCGCGCTTGAGGAGGCCGAGCTGGCGCTCGCCGCGGCGGAGCAGGCGCTGGCGGGCTTCGCGCAAGCCGAGACCACGGCGCGGCTTTCCGTCGCGCGCGCAAGGATCGCCGCCGAACGCGCCGCGCTCGCGCTGGATGAGGCCGAGCGCCGCCTCGCCGACACGACGCTGGTGGCGCCCTTCGACGGCGTGATCGGCGAGGCGGACGTCGCCGTGGGCGACGTGCTCAGCGCGAACCAGACCGTCGCGCGGCTCATCGACCCTTCGGCGCTGGAGGCCGAGCTGCGCCTCAGCGGTGCCGCCTTCGGGCGGCTGCTGGACGACGGCGGCAGGCTTCGTCAGGCGCCGGTCGCGGCGAGCCTCTCGCTCGGCGGCGCCGCGCTGACGGTCGAAGGCTGGCTCGACCGGCCCGGACCCACGGTGGAGGGCGCCGGCCGCACCGTCTTCGCGCGGCTCGAGCCGGGGCCCGACGCCGTCCTGCGGCCCGGCGACTTCGTCACCGCCGAGATCCGGGAGCCGGCGCTGGAGCGCGTCGCCGCCCTGCCCGCCTCCGCCGCGACCGAGGACGGGCGCATCCTGCTGGTGGACGGCGACGACCGGCTGCGCGAGGTCGTGGCGACGATCCTGCGGCGCGAGGGCGACAGGCTGATCGTCTCGGGGCTGGAGGACGGCGCGCGCTATGTCGCGGCCCGCGCGCCGCAGCTGGCCCCGGGCGTGCTCGTGCGCCCCGGCGACGGCGCGGCCGAGCCGCCGGGCCCGCTCTCCGGCGCGCCGGAGGATGCGCGGGGATGAGCGGGCCGATCGCCTACTTCATCCGGCACCGCACCGCCGCGGGGCTTGTCGCGCTCCTGATGCTTCTGGCGGGCCTCTGGGCCGCCGGCGCGCTGCGCCAGCAGTTCTTCCCCGACGTCGTGGTCGAGCAGATCCGCGTCGACGTCGCATGGCCCGGCGCGAGCCCCGAGGACGTCGACCGCCAGATCACCGCGCGGCTGGAGCCCGCCCTGCGCGCCATCGAGGGCGTCGACGGCGTGAAGGCGCGATCGCTGGACGGCTGGAGCTGGATCGGCGTCAACTTCGAGCCCGGCCACGACATGTCGCGCGCGTTCAGCGACGCGCTCGGCGTCGTCTCGGCCGAGAGCGGCGGCCTGCCGACCTCCGCCGAGCGGCCTGAGGTGCGCCAGACGACCTACCGCGACAGCGTGACCGACGTCGCCCTGTGGGGCCCGGTCGACCGCGACACCCTCACAAGGCTCGCGCAGGAGCTTCAGGCGAGGCTCTACGCCGCCGGCGTCACCCGCGTCTCGCTCCGCGGCGCGCCGGAGCCGGAGATCGCCGTCGCCGCGCGGGAGATCGACCTCATCCGCCACGACATCGAGCTGCAGGAGATCGCCGCGCGCGTGCGCGAGGCCGCCTCGGCGACGCCCGCCGGCGAGATCGGCGACGGCGGCGCGCGGGTCCGCGCCGGCGCCGACGCGCGCAGCGTGGAGGCCGTGGCCGCCATCGTCCTGCGCCGGGCGCCGGGCGGCGAAACCGTCGCCGTCCGCGACGTCGCCGACGTCCGCCTCGACGCCGACGGCGACGGCGCATCCTACAGCGTCGGCGCGAACCCGGCGGTCGTGCTGGCCGTCGAGCGCGGCCAGGACGGCGACGCGGTTGCGATCCAGAACGCCGTCGCGCGTGCGGCCGACGCGCTGCGCCCCAGTCTCCCGGCGGGCGTCGAGCTCGCCCTGACCAAGACCCGCGCGCAGGCGATCACCGACCGGCTCGACCTGCTGATCGCGAACGGCGTCATCGGCCTCGCGCTCGTGCTGGCGCTGCTTTTCCTCTTTCTCTCGGCGCGCGCCGCGCTGTGGGTGGCGTTCGGGATCCCGGTGGCCGTGGCGGCGGCGCTCGCGCTGATGTGGGCGGCGGGGCTGACGCTCAACATGATCTCGCTCTTCGCGCTGATCCTCTGCCTCGGCGTCGTGGTGGACGACGCCATCGTGGTCGCCGAGCACGCCGACCATCTCGGCGCACGCGGCATGGCGCCCGAGGCGGCGGCGCAGGCGGCGGCGGAGCGGATGCTCATGCCGGTCTTCGCCGCCTCGCTGACGACGGTCATCGCCTTTCTGGGGCTGATGGCGATCGGCGGGCGCTTCGGCTCGCTCATCCTCGCCATTCCGCTGACCGTGACGATGGTGCTGGCGGCGAGCCTGATCGAGTGCTTCCTCATCCTGCCGGGCCACATGCGCCACGCGCTGGAGCGCGGCCGGCGCGGCGGCTGGATCGACGCGCCGGCGCGGCTGGTCGACCGCGGCTTCCGCTGGGCGCGCGAGCGGCTGTTCCGGCCGGTGCTGGGCGCCGCCGTGCGCTGGCGCTGGGCCGTGATCGGCGGGGCTGCGGGGCTGCTCATGGCCAGCGCGACGCTGCTGACGTCGGGCGCGGTGAGCTGGCGCTTCTTCGACGCGCCGGAGCGCAGCTCTGGTTCGCTCGACTTCGCCATGCTACCGACCGCCGGGCGCGGCGACACCGAGGCGATGCTGGCGGAGACCCTGCGCGCGCTGGAGGAAGTCTCGCCGCGCTTCACGGCGACGGACGGCGCGCGCCCGGTCGTCTTCGCGCTCGGCGTGACCGGCGGCTCGGCCGGCCGCGGGCTGGCGAGCGCCGAGGGCAAGGACGAAGACCTGCTCGGCGGCGTATCGGTCGAGCTCGTGGAGCCCGAGCGGCGCGACTGGACCGTCGGCGCCTTCCTGCGGGCGTGGCGCGAAGCGATCCGCCCCCATCCGCTGACCGAAACGCTCGCCGGGCGCGGCGACGCCGCAGGCCCAGGCGGCGACGCGCTCTCCATCGATCTCGTGGGCGATGATCCGCGCGTGCTGAAGGCCGCCGCGGAGGCGCTGAAGGTCGAACTCGCGCGCCTCGGCCCCGTCTCCGCGGTGGAGGACGACCTGCCCTTCGACAAGGAGGAGCTGACCATCGCGCTGACGCCGCGCGGCGCCGCGCTCGGCTTCGACGCCGAGCGCCTCGGCGCGGCGCTGCGCGCGCGCCTCACCGGGATCGCGGCCGC
>CAYGUQ010000500.1:0-3404 GCA_964352995.1 uncultured Rhodobacterales bacterium | reverse complement strand
GCGGTCTTTCGCCCAGGCCGCCGCGATGCGCATGAGCGCGGCGCTGTCGCCGCCGCCGGAGACGGCGAGCCCGAGCGCCCCGCCGGGGTGCAGCGCGTCGAGCGCGGCGGCCCCCAGAACCTGCGGATCGCCCTGAAATGCGCGGGGCACGCGCCGCCGCCTCAGGAGCAGCCGGCCCGGCGGGCGGCCTCCGCGCCTGTCGCCTTCACGCTCGGCGGCGCGTCCGCCCGGCCGGCGAGTTCGCGAAACGAGGCGCAGGCCTGCTCCGTGGCGCCGAGCGCGGCCAGCGAGCGGGCGAGGCCGAGCAGCGCCTCGGGCGCGCCGGGCTCGTCGCCATGGTCCCGCACGCCCTCCAGAAAGACGCGCGCGGCCTCCTGATGCCGGCCCTCCGCGGCGAAGGCGGCGCCGACCCGCGCCAGCGCCTCCGCGCCGAGCGCGCCGTCGGGATAGGCCCCGAGAAAGTCCGAGACGCTACGCCGGCCGGCGTCTGGCCCGAGAGCGTCGAGATCGCGCATCGCCGCCTCGAAGGCCGCGCGCTCCTGCGGCTGGATCGAGCCCCGCAGCGCCCCGAGCGCCGCAGGCGGCGCGCCGAGCCCCGCCGCAGGCGACGGCGTCGGCGAGGGGGCGAGAGGCGACGCGCCGCCGGTCTCGGGCGCGGGGGTCTCCGGCCCGTCGCCGGTGCGGAACGCCGCCGTCGGGTCGCCGCCCTCGAGCTCGATGACGCGGAATTCGAGGTCCTGCAGACGCGCCTCCTGCCCCTCGCGCAGGCGACGGAGCTCGAAGCCGAGCTCCTCCACCTGCGCCGTCAGACGGCGCAGCTCGGCTTCCTGCGCGTCGATGCGCTGCTGGAGCTGCGCGGGCGTCTGCGCCGCGCCGGCGCCGGCCGCGAGAGCGGCCAGCAGGGAGAGTGCGAGAACGGCGCGGCGCATCGGCTCAGCTGATCGGCGCGCCGGCGACGACGCTGACCGCGCGGCGGTTCTGCGCCCAGGCGGCCGGGTTCGAGCCGAGCGCCACCGGACGCTCCTTGCCGTAGCTGACCGTGCGCAGCCGGCTCGCCGGCACGCCCTGCGCCACGAGGAAGTCGCGGGCCGACTGCGCGCGGCGGGCGCCGAGCGCGAGGTTGTAGTCCCGCGTGCCGCGCTCGTCGGCGTGGCCCTCGACCGTGACGTCGACGCCGGGGTTCTGCATGAGCCACTGGGCCTGGGCCGTCAGCGTGGCGCGGGCGCCGGCGTCGAGCGTGGCGCTGTCGGTGTCGAAGAACACCCGGTCGCCGACGGTCACGTTGAAGTACTCGGCCGAACGCGGGTCCAGCGCGCCTGCGCCCGCGCCGCCGACGCCGTTGAGGCCGTCGGCCCCGGCGAGCGTCGCGGGATCGGGGTCGGACGCGCAGGCGGCCAGCGCCAGCGCGGCGACCATCGCCAGCGCGATGCGGGTGGGAACGGCGCGACCGGCGGCGCCGGAGGGGGCGATGCGCGATGTGGTCACTCGACGAACTCCTGTGTCAGGCCTGTCTCGGCCCTGGTTTCGGTTTGAGGCATTATACCTGCGCGCGCAACAGCGCGCCTCAGGGCAGCAGCGGCGACCACGCGGGGTCGGACGCGGCGTTGGGGGTGGGCAGACGACGCAGGTTGACGCCCGTGACGTCGACGCTCCAGATCGAAGGCGAGCCGCTCTGGCCCGGCGTCTCGCGAAAGAAGGTCAGCACGCGGCCGTTGGGCGCCCAGGCCGGACCCTCGCTGTGGAAGGTGGCGTCGAGCAGGCGCTCGCCGGAGCCGTCGACGCCCATGACGCCGACCTGGAACTGCCCGCTCGCGATGCGGGTGAAGGCGATCAGGTCGCCGCGCGGCGACCAGACCGGGGTGGAGTAGCGGCCCGAGCCGTAGCTGATGCGCTGGGCGGTCGCCTCGCCGCCGGACGCGCTCATGATGTAGATCTGCTGGCCGCCGCCGCGGTCGCTCTCGAAGGCGATCTGCGCCCCGTCCGGCGAGAAGCTCGGCGCGGTGTCGATGGCCGGGCCGCGGGTCAGCCGCCGCATCTGCCGCGTCGCGAGATCGACGAGATAGATGTCGGTGTTGCCGTCCTGCGCCAGCGACATCACCACCTGCCGCCCGTCCGGCGAGAAGCGCGGCGCGAAGGTCATGCCGGGGAAGCGCCCGAGCACCTCGCGCTGGCCGGTGTCGAGGTTGTAGAGATAGACCTGCGGCGCGCCGCTGGCGTAGCTGATGTAGAGGATCGTCTGCTCGACCGGCGAGAAGCGCGGGGTGAGCACGAGGTCCTTGCCCGAGGTCAGGGTGCGCAGGTTGGCGCCGTCCTGGTCCATCAGCGCGAGGCGCTTCACGCGCTCGCCCTTGCCACCGGTCTCGTCGACGAAGACGATGCGGCTGTCGAAATAGCCGCTCTCGCCGGTGAGCGCGGTGTAGATCGCGTCGGCGACCTTGTGGCCCGCTCGGCGGCGCGCGGCGGGGTCGATGAGGAACTGGAAGCCCTCCACCTGGTCCCCGCTCGCGGTGTCGTAGAGGCGGAAGCGCACGCGCAGGCGGCCGTCGGTCTCGCCGCGGACGTCGCCGAGCGCGAGCGCCTCGACGCCGGCGCCGCGCCACGCCTCGAAGTTGGGCCGGGCGTCGAAGCCGCCGAGCTGCTGCGGCGAGGCCGCGCGGCGGTTCGCGAAGAGCCCCGAGTTCGTGAGGTCGCTCTCCACGATGTCGCGCACCTCGTCGGCGACGATCTGCGTATCGGCGTCCGCTCCGAAGATGCCGCCGACCGCGAAGGGGATCGGCCTGAACTCGCCGCCGGCGATGGTGATCTCGAGCGGGCTCTGCTGCGCCAGCGCCGGGGCCGCGGCCCATGGCGCCGCCGCGAGCGCGGCGGCCCAAAGGCCCAGAGCCATCGCGGCGCGGCGCGTGCGTCCGGCGCCGAGGGCCGGGCTGTGCGGAGGGCGTCTCATGGGAAACTGATCTCCTCGGGCGTGAAACTGACGTCGATGACGCGCCAGCGATCATAGGCGTTGGCCGGCAGGGCCGCGAACACGCCGCGCTCGTCGGCGAGAATGAGCGCCCTCAGCGCGGCCCGGCGCAGGGCGGCGTGGCGCTGGTCGAGCTGCCCCGCGGGCGCAATGAGCTCGGGCCGGCCGACGACGCGGCCCTGGGGCGACATTTGCATGCGGAAGGTGACCCGCGTGCCGGCGGCCTGGGGCCCGCCCTGCACCGGCGAGAAATGGCGCCTGACGCCGGAGACGAGGCCCGCGACGACCGAGCCGGGGATCGGCGCGGCGCGGGCGCTCTCGCCGCCAGCGGGCGAGGGCGTCGTCGCCGGCGCGGCGGCCGGCCGTTCCGGCGCGGGCTCATCGGCGACCGCGGCGAGCGCGGCCTCCAGCGCGGCGCGCTCGCCGCGGTCGCCGATGAGCC
>CAYGUQ010000499.1:0-3407 GCA_964352995.1 uncultured Rhodobacterales bacterium | reverse complement strand
GAGCAGGCTCGGCGCACCGGCGGGCGCGCTGGGGCGCCGAGCCTGCTCACCGCGGTGCTGACGGCGCCGACGCTCTCGTCCGCATCCGAGGGGCGCGGCTCGGGCGGCGGCGCCGTCAGCACCGCGGTGAGCAGGCTCGGCGCGCCGGCGGGCGCGCTGGGGCGCTCCGGCGAGCGGCTGAACCCGAGGTCGAGAAGCTGCGCGACCTTGCGGTTGCGGGCCTTGGAGCTCGCGCCGCCGAAATAGGAGACGATGACGCTCTTGTTCCCGCGCTCCGCCGACGCCACGAGGTTGAAGCCCGCGGCGCGCGTATAGCCCGTCTTGATGCCGGTGGCGCCCAGATAATCCCCGAGCAGGCGGTTGGTGTTCCAGACCGTGCGGCCGAAGGCGGGGGTCGATTCGCGCCCGAAAAGATTGAAGTAGCCGGCGTGGTCGCGCTTCAGCCGCAGCCCCATCAGCGCCATGTCGCGCGCGGTGGAGAGGTGCCCGGCCGCCGTGAGGCCGGAGGCGTTGCGGAACGTCGTGCTGGTCATGCCGAGTTCGCGCGCGCGCCGCGTCATGAGCCTGGCGAACTCGGCCTCGCTGCCGGCGACCGCCTCGGCCAGAACCACGGCGCTGTCGTTCGCCGACCGCACCGCCGCGGCGCGGATCAGTTCGCGGATGCGCACCCGCTGGCCAGGCCTGAAGCCGATCTTGGAGGGCGGCTGCGCCGCGGCGGCGCGGGAGACCGTGACAAGCTGGTCAACCGAGAGCCGCCCGCTCTTGATGGCGTCGAACACCAGATAGAGCGTCATCATCTTGGTGAGCGAGGCGGGGTGCAGCCGCTCGTCGGCGTTGCTCGCGTGGAGCACCTCGCCGCTGCGCGCGTCCATCACCAGGATCGCCTCGGTCGGTCGGGCCAGGGCCGCTCCCGCGCCCGACAAGACCAGAATCATCATCGCCGCCGCTGCGGCCATCCATCTGAAGCTGCCCATCTGCGCGCCCGTGATCCACTCGATGCCCCGAAAAGCTGGCGGATGTTTCCCCACCTCAGCTTAACAATTTACCCTAACATGAAAAGAAACCATGCGAAACGGCGTTGGCGGCCTTCCCGCGCACAAGCTTTCGCCGCTGCGCCGAGCCGCCGCCCCTGCGGCGCTTCGTCCATGTTGCAGTGCAACATGATCCTTGACGCAATGCAGCAAAGGGCGTATCTCAGGGTCATTCGCGAGGGTCATGAGCCGTCGCGCACCGTGCAACGCCCAGAGGAGAACTTCACATGGCCGCTGAAAAGCTGAACCCGTCCGTCGAGACCTTCGCCGCCGACGCCCAGAAGGCCGTCACCGAGCAGGTCGAGAAGGCCTCGAAGTCGTTCGAGACCGTTTCCGCCTTCGGTCAGGAGACCATGGAGGCCATGCTCAAGTCGCAGGGCATCGCCGCCAAGGCCGCCGAGGAGCTGCAGGCCGAGGTCATGGCCTACACCAAGAAGTCGGTCGAGGAGACCGTCGCCCACGCCAAGGAGCTCGGCACGGTCCACACGCTGGCCGAGCTGATCGAGAAGCAGACCGCCTTCGCCAAGGTCTCGTTCGACGCGATGATGCGCCAGAGCGCCCGCGTCAACGAGATGATGGTCGCCGCCACCAAGGACGCGATGGCGCCGATCAGCGCCCGCGTCGCGGCGTCGGTCGATCTGATGAAGTCGACCGCCGCCTGAGGCGTCTCGAAAGCGCCCCGCCGCCGCCGCGGCGGCGGGGTTCTGGACAAGGGGGGCGCAAGCCCCCTTTTTTCGTGGCGCCGGGCGGATATATGATGCGGCCGATGCAGGGAGAGCTCGCAGCGCCGATGGTCCGGAAGCGTTCCAACACGACAGCCCCGCGGCCGACGGCCGGCGAGGGCGAGGACGAGACCGGCGGCTCGGGCCCCGGCTCGGCCGTCGTCACGCGCACCCGGCCCAAGACCCAGCGGCCCCACCGCTACAAGGTGCTGCTGCTGAACGACGACTACACGCCGATGGAGTTCGTCGTGCACGTGCTGGAGCGCTTCTTCGGCCTGACGAACCCGCAGGCCGTCGAGGTCATGCTCGTCGTGCACCGCAAGGGCGTCGCGGTCGTCGGCGTGTTCTCCTACGAGGTCGCCGAGACCAAGGTGACCCAGGTGATGGAGTACGCCCGGCGCAACGAGCATCCGCTCCAGTGCACCATGGAGAAGGAATAGCGGGGCGCCGCCGCCCGGCCTCCACGACCGGCCTGCGCGCCCACCCTGCGCGCACTGACGCCTCCGCGCGTCGGCTTCGCCGACAGCGCCCCGCCGCCCGCAGACCGCGCCTCGCCGCAGTGCGCCCGCCGCGCGCGGCTCAACCTTGCGTTCACCGCATCGGCCCACACTTGACGGCGGCCGAAGCAGCAAGGGCGGGCCCGCTTCGCGAGATTTGCGGGCGGCGCCCTTGAACAGGTGCTGACACCGCCGACATCGTGTGGTGTGATCAATGCGCACAAGCCGGAGCGCGCCTCCCGCGCCCGGACATCATGCCCCTGAGGGAGACGCAGATGCCGTCGTTTTCGAACACCCTTGAGGAAGCCATTCACCGGGCTCTCGGCCTTGCGAATGCGCGTCGGCATGAGCTGGCGACGCTTGAGCATCTGCTGCTCGCGCTGGTCGACGAGGCGGAGGCCTCGCGGGTGATGCGGGCCTGCGGCGTCGACCTCGACGAGCTGCGCAAGGCCCTGACCAAGTTCATCGACGATGAGCTGGAGGCGCTCGTCTCCGACGTGGACGGCTCCGAGGCCGCCCCCACCACCGGCTTCCAGCGCGTCATCCAGCGCGCCGCGATCCACGTGCAGAGCTCCGGCCGCACCGAGGTGACCGGCGCCAACGTGCTCGTCGCGATCTTCGCCGAGCGCGAGAGCCACGCCGCGTTCTTCCTGCAGGAGCAGGACATGACGCGGTACGACGCGGTCAACTACATCTCCCACGGCGTCGCCAAGAACCCGGCCTTCGGCGAGAGCCGGCCGGTCCGCGGCGCCGAGGAGGCTGTCGAGGAGGAGAAGGCCACGGCCAGCCCGGAGAAGCCGCGCAACGACGACAGCGCGCTCGCCAAGTACTGCGTCGATCTCAACACCAAGGCGATGGAGGGGGGCGTCGACCCGCTCATCGGCCGGGAGCCGGAAGTGGAGCGCTGCATCCAGGTGCTCTGCCGCCGCCGCAAGAACAACCCGCTGCTGGTGGGCGACCCCGGCGTCGGCAAGACCGCCATCGCGGAAGGCCTCGCCAAGAAGATCGTCGAGGGCGAGACCCCCGAGGTGCTGGCCGGCGCCACCATCTTCTCGCTCGACATGGGCGCGCTGCTGGCCGGCACCCGCTACCGCGGCGACTTCGAGGAGCGGCTCAAGGCCGTGATGAAGGAGCTTGAGGACCACCCCGACGCGATC
>CAYGUQ010000498.1:0-3411 GCA_964352995.1 uncultured Rhodobacterales bacterium | reverse complement strand
CGGCGGAGCTGTCGGGCGGCATGCAGAAGCGCGTCGGCCTCGCCCGCGCCATCGCCGCGGAGCCGGAGATCATCTTCTTCGACGAGCCGACCACGGGGCTCGACCCGATCATGGCCGACGTCATCAACGACCTGATCCGAGAGATCGTGAGCGAAATGGGCGCCACCGCGATGACCATCACCCACGACATGACCTCCGTGCGCCGCATCGCCGACGACGTCGCGATGCTGCATGACGGGGTGGTCCAGTGGCTTGGCCCCATTGCGGATCTCGACCACAGCGCCAACCCTTACGTGGACCAGTTCATCCACGGGCGCGCCGACGGCCCCATCGCCGCGGTGCGTTGAGCCCAGGAGGCCGCAGCCCATGTCCGACGACGTTCTCTGGCGCGATCTGCTGCGCATCGCCGACCTGCACCGGAAGGCGGAGGCGCCCGCGCCTTTCGAGACCGCCTACGCCGACGTCGCGCGCAGCCTCGCGATCTGCCACCGGCTCGGCGTCGACCACCCCGGCGTCGACATGCTCAAGAAGGACAGCTTCTCGAAGGCGGAGCTGAGCGACTTCTTCCAGAAGACGTGGCGGCTCGCGACGCTGCATCTGGAGGAGCGGCGCGTGGCGCAGCTCGAGGCGCGCGGCGGGGTCGACCTCGACGCCGGCGACCTCGACCGCCTGCGCGCCAACCTGCTGGAGTCGCGGCGCATGATCCTCGCCTTCGCCTGGCTCGGCGAGGACCAGAAGCGGCGCCATCTCGACCAGCTCGAGGCCGTGGGGTCGGAGCTGCAGCGCGCGCGCGACGCCTTCGACGTGGCGCTCGACGGCGTGGACGACCGCGGCGCGGCGGCGATGATCGAGATCGGCCGGCCGAGCCCGCTCAAGGACCTGCTGACGCGGCTGATCGCGCCCATCGCGGGCTCGCGGGCGCAGCCCAGCGCCCTGCCCGGCCCCAATGCGAGGCTCGCGCCGCCGGACGGCAAGAAGTGACGCGGCGCGCGCCCCGCGCGCTGGAGCTCGCCAACCTCGCAGTGCTCGCCCTGTTGCCGGTGGCCTGGGCCGCGCCGCTGATGCGCGCGCAGGCGCTGCCGTTCTTTCCGGCCAGCGAGATCAGCATCCTTTCCGGCGTCGCGTCGCTGTGGGAGACGGACGCGGCGCTCGCCGCGCTGGTCGCGCTGTTCGCGCTGGCGGCGCCGCTCGCCAAGGGCCTCGCGACGGCGGCGGCGCTGCGCGGGCGGGCGCCGCGCAGTCTCGTGCGCTGGCTGCCGGCGCTGGGGCGGCTGGCGATGGCCGACGTCTTTCTCGTCGCGGTCTACGTCGTCGTGGTGAAGGGCGCGGGGCTCGCGACGGTTGAGACCGGCTGGGGCCTGCACCTCTTCACCGCGCTGGTGCTGGCGGGGCTGGCGCTGGCGCATCTGGTCGAAAGGAGCGCGCGATGCGGCGCATGATCCCCTTCGCGGGCCTTCTCGCGCTTGCGGCCTGCACAGGCGCGCCGGACGGCGTGACGCCGGTGACCGGCTTCCAGCCCGAGCGCTACGCCGGCCAATGGTTCGAGATCTACCGGCTCGACCACAGCTTCGAGCGCGGGCTGACCAACGTCACGGCGACCTACGGCCTGCGCGGGGACGGGCGCATCGCGGTCGTCAACCGCGGCTGGAGCCCCGAGGACTGCGCCTTCGACAGCGTGGAGGGAACCGCGCGGGAGATCGGCGCGCCGGGCGAGGCGAGCCTCGCCGTCACGTTCTTCTGGCCCTTCTCAGGCGGCTACCACGTCTTCGCGCTCGACCGGGAGAACTACGGCTGGGCCGCCGTCTCCGGCCCGACGCGGGACTACCTGTGGATTCTCGCCCGCGAGCCGGCGCTCGACCCGGAGACCGACGCCGCGCTTCGGGCGGAGGCCGCGCGGCTCGGCTTCGACACCGACGCGCTGATCGCGGTCTCCCACGGCGAGCCGGTCTGCGATGGCGGCTGAGGGGGCGGCCTGAGCATGGCGAAGGACGCGCCGGGCTTCGCCTGCGCCGAATGCGGCGCGACGCATCGCAAGTGGTCGGGGCGCTGCGACGCTTGCGGGGCGTGGAACAGCATCGTGGAGGACAAGGGGCTGACGGCCTCCGGCCCGCCCTCCAAGACGCTGGGGCGCGCGCGCGGCAAGGCGATGACGCTGGTTCCGCTCGCGGGCGAGGAGGCGCCGCCGCCGCGCACGCCTTCAGGCGGCGCGGAGCTGGACCGCGTGCTCGGCGGCGGGCTGGTCGCGGGCTCGGCGATTCTCGTGGGCGGCGACCCCGGCATCGGCAAGTCCACGCTGCTGCTGCAGGCCGCGGCGGCCTTCGCGCGCGGCGGCGCGAAGTCGGTCTACGTCTCCGGCGAGGAGGCGACGGCGCAGGTGCGGATGCGCGCCGCCCGGCTCGGCCTCGCCGACGCGCCGGTGCTGCTGGCGGCCGAGACGTCCCTGCGCGACATCCTCACGACGCTGGAGGCGGAGCGGCCGGCGCTCGCGGTCATCGATTCGATCCAGACCATGTGGGCCGACACGGTGGACAGCGCGCCCGGCTCCGTCAGCCAGGTGCGCGCCGCGGCCCATGAGCTGACCGCCTTCGCCAAGCGGCGGAACACCGCCGTCATCCTCGTCGGCCACGTCACCAAGGAGGGCCAGATCGCCGGGCCGCGGGTGGTCGAGCACATGGTGGACACGGTGCTCTACTTCGAGGGCGAGCGCGGCCACCAGTTCCGCATCCTGCGCTCGGTGAAGAACCGCTTCGGCCCGGCCGACGAGATCGGCGTCTTCGAGATGACCGGGGCGGGGCTGGCGGAGGTCGCCAACCCCTCGGCGCTGTTTCTCGGCGAGCGCGGCGCGCGGGCGCCCGGCGCGGCGGTCTTCGCGGGGATGGAGGGAAGCCGGCCGCTGCTGTGCGAGATCCAGGCGCTGGTGGCGCGCTCCAGCCTCGGCACGCCGCGCCGCGCCGTGGTGGGCTGGGACTCGGGGCGGCTCGCGATGCTGCTGGCGGTGCTGGAGGCGCGCGCCGGCGTCTCGATGGCCGGCATGGACGTCTACCTCAACGTCGCCGGCGGGCTGCGGGTGGGCGAGCCGGCGGCGGACCTCGCGGTCGCCGCGGCGCTGATCTCGGCGCTGACCGACGTGAGCCTGCCCGCCGACGCGGTGTGCTTCGGCGAAATCAGCCTGTCGGGCGCCGTTCGCCCTGTCGCCCACGCCGAAGCGCGGCTAAAGGAGGCGCAGAAGCTGGGTTTCGCCCGCGCCTACGGCCCCTCGGGAGGGCCGGACGCGGCGGGGCTGGCCATGGAGCGCGTCGCCGACCTCGCGGGTTTCGCCGCGGCGCTCGGCTGTGCGCCGGAGGAATGAAGTCAGGGGCCTGAGGCCGGGGGCGCAGAACCTCGGCCATGGGGGGCGGAGGCGGGCGGAAT
>CAYGUQ010000497.1:0-3417 GCA_964352995.1 uncultured Rhodobacterales bacterium | reverse complement strand
TTGTAGCTCGGCCAGTTCGTCGTCTTGCACGTCGGAGGTGTCGGCTTGCTCATGCACCCCAGCTATCACTTTGGAATCGCGAGGTGACTCCCTCCACCACACGCCTTTGCGCAACAGAGTCGCCCGTCTCGCTTCACGATGGTCCAGCCAGCCTGACCCATTGCAACCGAGACCAGAACGACCGCGCCGCCAACAAGTTGCAGCGGCTGAAGCGCTTGCCCAAGCAGAAGCCAGCCGAGCGCTACCGCCGTCAGCGGGCTCATCATGCCCAGCATCGACACGGCCGCGGGCTCGAGCCGCGCAACGCCGCGGAACCACAACGCGTAGCTCGCCGCGGCGCCGATCAGACCGAGAAACAGAATCCCGCCGACATGCCGCGCCTCGACCGGCGGCAGCGGCGGCTCCAGCATCAGCGCCAGCGGGACCAGCATCACCCCACCTGCCGTCAGCTGCCAGGCGGTTAAGGTCAGCGGCGGGACCGGCGGGCTCCACTTGCGACTGAGCACCGTGCCCGCCGCCATCGAGGCTGCGCCGCCGAGCCCTGCCGCAAGGCCGAGCGGGTCGAGCGCCGCTTTCGGGGTCAGCACCAGCAGCGCCACGCCCGCGGCGCCCGCCATCGCCGCAGCCACCGCCGCCAACCGCACCGGCGTGCCGAGGATGCCGCGCGCCAGCGCAATCACCATCAGCGCCTGCGTCGCGCCGAGGGTCGCCGCGACGCCGCCCGGAAGCCGGTAAGCCGCCTCGAACAGCAGCCACCAGAACACCGTGAAGTTGAGCGCGCCCAGCACGCCGACGCGGACGATCCAGTCGAGGCCCGGCAACCGCCGCACGACGAGCAGCAGCAGCAACCCCGCGGGCAGCGCACGGAGCGCGGCCACCGTCAGCGGATAGCCCTGCGGCAGATACTCGGTGGTCACATAGTAAGTGCCGCCCCAGACGGCCGGGGCGAGCGCCGTCAGCGCGATGTCGGCGCCGCGCCGCGCCGGCTCCACCCGAGGCTGCGCCACGCCCCCGGTCATGACGCGATCGGCCGAATGACGTCGGTGAACAGGAGCTGGATCAGTTCCCGGCCCTCGGGCGTGGACCAGTCCTGCGCAAGCTCGGCGATGATCGTGTTGGTCGCGGTAAGCGTTACGCCCGCCGCCGCCATGCGCTGGCGCGCCATCTCCTCCGACAGCGCATAGGGCGAACCGGAGGCGTCCATCACCGCCTGCACCCGATAGCCCTCGGTCGCCGCGTCGATGGCGGGGAAGACCAGACACACGTCGGTCGTGACGCCCGCCATGATCAGGTTCCTGCGCCCGGCAGCCTCGACGGCGGCCTTGAAGGCCGGATCGGCCCAGGCGTTCACCACGCCCTCCCGCCTGACGCGGGCGGCGAAGGCCTCGGGCAGGATCGCCTCCAGCTCAGGCAGCAGCGGGCCCTGGATGCGGTCTTCCTGGCTGGCGGTCAGCACCACCGGCATGCCGAGGATGCGGGCGGCCTTAGCGAGCGCGAGGGTGAAGCGCCTGGCGTCCTCGACGGCCATGGTGTGGATCAGCTGCATGGTGCCGATCTGGTGGTCGATCAGCAGCAGCGCGCTGTCTTCGGGTCGGAACGGGGTGGTCATGGGGTGGTCTCCTGCTCTTGTTTTAGGATTCATGAGGCGGACGCCTGGGACGGGCGCGGCGCGAGCCACACGCCCAAAACGGTCAGGCCGAGGAAAAGCCCGGCGAGGATGAGGTTGATCGGAACGCCGACGGACCGGAGCGCCTCGCTGGCGTAGACGTCCGTGCCGGGTATCAGGCGGGCCGCGAACAGCCCCGGCCAGAAGGTCGCCGGGGCCAGCGCGGCGAGCCATGCCCGCGCCGCTGTCAGCGGGCCGACGAGGGCCCACAGGGAGACCGCCGAGACGAGGACCAACGTCGTGAACTGCATCCCGATATGGAAACGCGCATGGCCGGGCCACTCCGGGTTGAACAGGTGCGTGGCGTTGAACACGTCGGCGACGGCGACGATGGCGACGGTTCCCGCGATGCTGAAGCCGAGAAGGCCCCGCGCAAGTGCTGCGCGGTTCATGCCGGCGCTCCGGTCGAGGCGTAGGCCCACGCGGCGGTGACGAGATCAGTCGCCACCGCCAGTTCGGCGGCGTCGCGGGGCGCGTAGACCATCACGAGGTCCGCCGAGACGGTGGGCAGCCCCGCCATCGGGTGCGGCTCGGCCCAGCCGGCGGCGATCGCGGCGGCGCGGGCGGCGGGGGGCAGCGTCATGTGCAGGCTGTGGTCCGGGCCCGGGTGCACATGGGCGAACTCGTCGCCCAGCATGAACGCCCGCGCAGGGCCGCCGCCGCCCGCCAGATGAAACCCGGTCGTGCCGACCGGGGCGCGACGGCTCGGCGCGAGCCGCACGCCGGGCAGCGCCGCCGCATGCGCGATCAGCGCCGCGGAGAGCGGGGTCGCGGGCTGCTGGTCGAGCTGTGTCTGCGGGTTGGCCCGGGTCACGGTCGGGCGAGGCCCGGCCCGCTGCGGCAGGGTGGTCGTCGCTTCCTCAAGCAGTGCTCGCGTCGTCATCGCCGTCGCCTCCTGTTGTCGTTGCGTTGAAGATGGACGTCCCCCACGCCGAACGTTAGCGTCTGATCTGGAAAGCCCTTGTTCGCGTGGTGGAACGATGTCGGCGCTCGACGCCCTCTCCGACATGACGTTGTTCGTGGAGATCGTGGAGCGCGGCTCGCTCAGCGCGGCGGGCCGGGCGCTGGGTCTGCCCAAGGCCAGCGTCAGCCGTCGCCTGGCGCTGATGGAGGCGCGGCTCGGCGCGCCGCTGCTGCATCGCTCCACCCGCGCCCTGTCGCTCACCGACATCGGACGCCGCCACCACGAGCGCGCAGCCCCCATCGTGCGCGACGCCCGCATGGCGCAGGCGGAGGCGATGGCTGAGACGGCGGCGCCCGCGGGCCTCTTGCGGGTGACGGCGACGCTGGCCTACGGGCGCGCCTGCGTCGCGCCTGCGCTCTGGAGCTTCCTCGCGCGATGGCCCGCCGTGCGGATCGACCTGCGCCTCAGCGACGCGCGCGTGAACCTCGTGGAGGAGGGCGTGGACCTCGCCATCCGGATGGGAGCGCTGGAGGACAGCGGACTGGTCTCGCGAAGGCTCGCGCGCGTCCCGATGCGCCTGGCCGCGGCGCCCGATTATCTCGCAGTCCACGGCGCCCCCGAGGACGCGCAGGGGCTCAGCCGCCATCGGGCGATCCTGACGCGGCCTGACCTCGACCGCTGGCGCATCGACGATATCGACGTGCGGCTTAGTTGGGCGATCAGCACCGGCGACATGACCGTGACGCGCGACGCGGCGGTGGCGGGCCTCGGCGTCGCGCTGCTGCCGGGGTACCTGTGCGACGCCGAGATCGCGGCGGGGCGTCTCGTGGCTGTGCTGCCGGGCGCG
>CAYGUQ010000496.1:3170-3421 GCA_964352995.1 uncultured Rhodobacterales bacterium | reverse complement strand
CGTGGACAGCGGGGGCGCCCTCGATCTCGCCGAGCGCATAGCGCGTCTCGCCGTCAAAACTGTGGGGAGGCCATGCGGCGATGTCGGCGGGCGAGAAGTCCAGCGCCTGCGCGCCGGCCGACCCGGCGGCGAGCGTCGCGGCGAGGGCGAATAGGGGCGGGCGCATGGTCGCTCCTTCATGCTGGCGGCTGCGGCGAGAATGGGAGCGTCGGGGCGCGGGAGGAAGGCGGATCGGCGAAGATGTGATGGGT
>CAYGUQ010000496.1:0-3160 GCA_964352995.1 uncultured Rhodobacterales bacterium | reverse complement strand
ACCCACGGAAAGTCCCTGAAGAGCTTCGATAGAGCGCCGATGGCCTCGTCATAGTCCTTGGTCCAGAGCGTGCGGAGGTCGGCGGCGACGCCGAGCGCGCGTTGCGCCCTTTCTCCACTTCGGACGCCGAAGCGCGCTGCGGTGGCGACGGCGATCTTGCCCTTGCGCTCGGCGTCCTGCCTCAAGTCGGAAGCGCGCTCCGGGTCGCTCGCGGCCTTCTGCGCTTTCACGAGGCGGTCGAGTTCCCGCAGCTGACTTTCAAAGACCGCCTTGGCTTCGGGCGTCATGTTAGGTGCGTCCGGCCATGCGCCTTCGAGCGAAGCGCGCACCTGCCCCAGCGGCGCCAGCAGGGCTTCCGGGCCGACGCCCTCAGCAAGTTCCACCTTGTCCACGTCGCGGAGTCGCGCCAGCGCGGCGGCGAAGAAGCTACGCATCAGGTCGAAATGGCTGTCCACAAGCCGGTCGAGCTTCCTGCCGACGTTGCGCGGCAGTTGGGCGCGCAGGTCGTCGTCGAGCTTCCAGTGATGGAGGTCTTCGCCCAGCCCCCACAGGCGACGGGCTAGAAGACCCTGCGAGCCGCGCGAGACCTCGTCGGCGTATCGGTCCGCATCCTCCACGAAGTCTCGTTGCAGGTTGGAGCCGTCCCGGCCGGCGAGGCGCGCGACGTCGCGCGCATCCAGCGCGAGCGCCGCCAAGTCGCGCTCAAGCGCCGCGCGGTCCTCAGCTTCGGAGAGATCGCCGGGAAAAGGCGCCATCCGCATGAGCTTCGCAAGCCGGTCGTACTCGAACTCGGCCAGCGCAATGCGCAGGTTCGGCACGGCCAGAAGCGTGGCGATGTCAAGTTGGGACGGCGGCGTTGGGGCGAGCGCCGCCGCGCCGCCTTTCGCTCCGTGCGACGCGATCAGCCGGGCGATCTCGGCGTTGACCGCCTTGGGGCCCTCCTCCCAGAGGGCGTGGGGGATCAGGACGCGGGCTTCTTCTAGGGCGCGGTCGAATGGGTCGCCGCGCAGGCGGGCCACGTACCAGTCGGTCCAGACCTCCCAGCCTTCGTCGGCTGCGATCAGACGTTCGCGAAGCTCTCGCCATCGATCCGTCGCCCACGGCGGCGCCGCACCCCGCCAGAGAGGCAGGCGCGCGACTCCGGCGGCAGACTGGCCTGAGACAAAGGCCACCGCGTCGGAGCGGGCGGCGGAGCGGGCGGAGCGGGCGGCGGAGTCGGCGGAGTGGGCGGCGGAGCGGGCGGCTTCCCGAACCTCGTCGCCGTGGAATGATCCAACCGCCGCAATCCACGGCGACGCCGTAGCACGAAACAATGGCAGAATGAGGACGCGATGGGGGGCGTCGAGGTGGGGCAAAGCGGAAACGCACAGCGGCAGCACCCGGAGCGCCGCTCGAGCTGCTATCGCGACGCTCAGTTCGCGCGGCTGCTCGCGCAGCCACGCCTCGACGGCCTTTTGGTCGCTGAAATCCTCCGGCGGCGGCGTTCTCTCTTCCATGCTTCATCCCGGCGGGCTGCGGCTCACGGCACCGTAACCGCGCCGCCGCCCGGGCGCGAACCCTTCTCCCTTGCGCCGGCGCATTAATCTGTGAAGCTGGCGGGCAGCGAAAACATCGGCGCGGGGCGCGGGGTCGCCCGAGCGCCGCCGGCAGAACAGGGAGCCCTCAATGCTTCGCGCACTCGTAATCGCCGCGGTCGCGGCCCTAGCCGCAGCCGTTCAGGCGCAGGAGTTCAAGCCGGCCGTCGTCTACGACCTCGGCGGCAAGTTCGACGGCAGCTTCAACGAGGCCGCCTTCACCGGGGCGGAGAAGTTCAAGGCCGAGACCGGGGTGGAGTACCGCGACTTCGAGATCCAGAACGACAGCCAGCGCGAGCAGGCGCTGCGCCGCTTCGCGCGCGGCGGCTACGACCCGGTCGTCGCCATCGGCTTCAGCCACTCCTCCGCGATGGAGAAGGTCGCCGCGGAGTTCCCCGAGACGCGCTTCGCCATCGTCGACAGCGTGGTGGACCTGCCGAACGTGCGCTCGATCCTCTTCAACGAGCACGAGGGCAGCTATCTCGTCGGCGTGCTGGCGGCGCTGGCGGCTGGCGAGGGCGACGTCGGCTTCGTCGGCGGCATGGACATCCCGCTCATCCGCAAGTTCGCCTGCGGCTATGTCGGCGGCGCGAAGTCGGTGAACGCCGACATCGAGGTGTTCCAGAACATGACCGGCACCACCGGGGCGGCCTGGAACGACCCCGCCAAGGGCGGCGAGCTCGCCCGCAGCCAGATCGACCGCGGCGCGGAGGTCGTCTACCACGCCGCCGGCGGCACCGGCCGCGGCGTGCTGCAGGCGGCGGCTGACGCCGGCAAGCTCGGCATCGGGGTCGACAGCAACCAGAACGGCCTGCATCCGGGCAAGGTGCTGACCTCGATGCTGAAGCGCGTCGACGTCGCCGTCTACGACGCCTTCTCCGACGCGATGAAGGACCAGTGGAGCGGCGGCGCGCGGGTGCTGGGGCTGGCGCAGGGCGGCGTGGGCTGGGCGCTCGACGCCAACAACGAGGGCCTGATCACCGACGCGATGAAGGCGGCGGTCGAGGACGCCTCTGCGAAGATCGTGTCCGGCGAGGTGGTCGTGCACGACTACATGGCCGACAGCGCCTGCCCGTACTGATGGGCGACGCGCTGCGCGGCCTGCTGCGCGGCGCGGCGGCGGCTCTGGCCCTCGCGGCCGGCGCCGCGGCCGCCGCGGAGGGGCCGGCTGTCGTCTACTCCATCGGCGGCAAGTTCGACGGCAGCTTCAACGAGAGCGCCTTCGCCGGCGTCGAGGCCTGGCGCGCCGAGACCGGCGGCGACGTCATGGAGGTCGAGCCCGGCGACGTGACGCAGATGGAGCAGGCGCTGCGCCGGCTGGCGCGGCGCGGGCGCAACCCGGTGGTGGCGGTCGGCTTCCTGCACGCCAGCCCGCTGGCGAAGGTCGCCGCCGACTTCCCCGAGACGCGCTTCACGATCATCGACGCCACGGTCGAGGCCCCGAACGTGCAGTCGGTGGTGTTCCGCGAGCAGGAGGGCGCCTATGTCGTCGGCGTGCTGGCGGCGATGGCGAGCGAGAGCGGCGTGGTGGGCGTCGTCGGCGGCATGGACATCCCGCTCATCCGCAAGTTCGCCTGCGGCTATGT
>CAYGUQ010000495.1:2898-3455 GCA_964352995.1 uncultured Rhodobacterales bacterium | reverse complement strand
ACATGATCCGCCGTGGTCGGCGACAGCCGCCCCGAGGGGTTGGCCGAGGGCGCCGCCACCGGCGCGCCCACCGCCCGCAGCAGCCGCTGCGCCAGCGGATGCGCCGGAACCCGCACCGCGACGGTCGAGAGGCCCGCCGCGGCGAGGTCGCAGACCGCGCCCGGCCCGCCCGTGCGGCGCGGCGCGACCAGCGTCAGCGGCCCCGGCCAGAAGCGCTCCGCCAGCGCCTCCGCCTGCGGCGGCAGCGCGGCGACCGCGCGGGCGGCGTCGAGATCGGGGACATGGGCGATCAGCGGGTTGAAGGCCGGGCGGTCCTTGGCGGCGTAGAGCGCGGCGACCGCGCGCGGGTCGTCGGCCCGCGCGCCGAGGCCGTAGACCGTCTCGGTCGGGAAGGCCGCGAGGCCGCCGTCGCGGATCGCCCGCGCCGCCTCGTCCACCGCCTCCGCCGCCCAGCGCAGGGCCATCGCGCGTCTCCCGCCGCAGCCGACCGATCGAGCGCGGGGCCGTTTGCGCCCGCGGCCCCGCGCTCGATCGGCTGTCTCTTATACCCCTCTCCG
>CAYGUQ010000495.1:0-2888 GCA_964352995.1 uncultured Rhodobacterales bacterium | reverse complement strand
AACAGGGCGAGGGCTTGCCCGCCGCCGCGGCCCCGCGCCCTATGCTCCGCCGCGGCGGCGGGCAAGCCCTCGCCCTGTTCCGGCCGCCCATGTTTCGGGGAGATAAGCGCCATGGCCTACGCCGCGCCGTTGCGGGAGATCGAGTTCACCCTGTCGGCGATGGCCGGCGCCGACGCGCTCGCCGGCCTCGCCCGCTTCCCGGAAGCCGGGCCGGACATGCGCGCCGCGGTGCTCGGCGAGGCGGCGAGGCTCTGCAAGGGCGCCCTCGCGCCCGCCAACGCCGCCGGCGACGCGCAGGGCGCGCGGCTGGAGAACGGCGTCGTGCGCACCGCGCCCGGCTTCGCGGTCGCCCATGCGGCGCTCGCGGAAGGCGGCTGGTACGGCGTCGCCGCCGACCCGGAGCATGGCGGCATGGGCCTGCCGCACGCCTTCTGGTGCGCGGTCAACGAGATGGCGAGCGGCGCAAACCTGGCCTTCTCGATGTGCCCGCTGCTGACGGTCGGCCATATCGAGGCGCTTGAGGCCCACGCGGCCGACTGGATCAAGGCGCTCTACCTGCCGAAGCTCGTCTCGGGTCGCTGGACCGGCACCATGTGCCTGACCGAGCCGCAGGCGGGCTCCGACGTCGGCGCGCTGACGACGCGCGCCGCGCCGAACGGCGACGGAACCTTCGCGATCTCGGGGCAGAAGATCTACATCACCTGGGGCGATCACGACGTCGCGGAGAACGTCTCGCATCTCGTGCTCGCCCGGACGCCGGGCGCGCCGGAGGGGGCGGCGGGGATCTCCCTGTTCCTCGCGCCAAAATTCATTCCCGGCGCGGACGGCGCGCCCGGCGAGCGCAACCTGATCAAGGCGATCTCGCTGGAGCGCAAGCTCGGCGTGCACGGCTCGCCGACCTGCACGATGGCCTTCGAGGGCGCGACGGCGTGGCTCGTGGGGCGGGAGAACCGCGGGCTGGCGGCGATGTTCACCATGATGAACAACGCCCGCCTCTCGGTCGCGATGCAGGGCGTCGGGCTGGCCGGCGCGGCGACCGCGATGGCGCTCGCCTATGCGCGCGAGCGCCGGCAGGGGCGCACGCCGAAGGGGGCCGGCCCGATCGTCGAGCATGCCGAGGTGCGGCGGATGCTGGCGAGCATGTGCGCGCGCACCGCCGCCGCCCGCGCCGTCGCCTACGCCTGCGCCGTGGCCGGCGACATGGGGCGCGCGGACGACGCGCCGGGGCGGGAGGCGTGGTCGGCGCGGGCGGCGTTCCTCACCCCCATCGCCAAGGCGTTCTGCACCGACGTGGGCTTCGAGACGGCGAGCCTCAACGTGCAGGTCCATGGCGGCATGGGCTACATCGAGGACGCCGGCGCCGCGCAGCTGCTGCGCGACGCGCGCATCCCGCCGATCTACGAGGGGACCAACGGCATCCAGGCGCTCGACCTCGTTGGCCGCAAGCTCGCCGACGGCGGCGAGGCGGCGCGCGCCCTGTTCGCCGACATGGCCGCCGGCCCCGACGCGCCGGCGCTGGCCGAGGCGCGCGCCGCGCTGGCCAAGACGACGGACTGGATGCTGGCCGCCGGGCGCGAGGACCGCGCCGCCGGCGCCGCGCCCTACCTGCGCGCCTGGGCGCTGACCTTCGGGGCGCATCTGATGGCGAAGGGCGCCGCCGCCGACGCCGGCTTCGCGCCGCTCTCGGCGGCGATGCAGGCGCGCG
Source organism: uncultured Rhodobacterales bacterium (assembly GCA_964352995.1). Lineage (GTDB taxonomy): Bacteria > Pseudomonadota > Alphaproteobacteria > Rhodobacterales > Rhodobacteraceae > Rubrimonas. Next base: position 1,183 of record CAYGUQ010000495.1, on the reverse strand, counting down.
AGCTGCCGGCGGTCGCCGCGCTCTGCCGCGAGGCGACGGACGGGGCGGCGGCGCTGGAGGCGCTGCCGCTGGCCGACGCCGCGGCCTTCGCATGAACGCGCCGGCGCGCCGCGCGGCCGAGCTGTCCTTCCCGTTCGAGCCGCCGGCGCCGGGTTGCGCCGTCGAGGTGGCCAAGGGCGTGCTGTGGATGCGCCTGCCGTTGCCGATGAAGCTCGACCACGTGAACCTCTACGCGCTGGACGAGGGCGACGGGTGGACGCTGATCGACGCCGGGCTCGACTGGTCGAAGGGCCGCGAGGCCTTCGCCGCCCTGCGCGCCGGGCCGCTCGCCGGGCGGCCGGTGAGGCGGCTCGTCGTCACCCACCACCACCCCGACCATATCGGCATGGCCGCGCGGCTGATCGAGGACGGCGCGGCGCTCTGGACCACGCGCACCGCATGGCTCTTTGCGCGGATGCTCACGCTCGACCATCACGACCGCCCGCCGCCCGAGACGCTCGCCTTCCTGCGCCGCGCGGGGTGGCCGGAGGCGCGTCTGGCGGCCTACGGCGCGGCGGAGCCGTTCAACTTCTCGCGCACGGTAGCGGCCCTGCCGCTCGGCTTCAGCCGGATCGCCGAGGGCGATGTGCTGGAGCTGGGCGGCCGGCGCTGGCGCGTGAAGCTGGGAAACGGCCACGCGCCCGACCACGCGACGTTCTGGAGCGAGGACGGCGCGCTGGCGCTGCTCGGCGACCAGTGCCTGCCGCGCATCACGCCCAACATCGGCGTCTATGCGACCGAGCCGGAGGCGGACCCGCTGGGCGACTTCCTGGAGAGCTGCGCCCGCTTCGCGGCGGAGGCCGAGCCGGAGACGCTGGCGCTGCCGGGCCACGAGCGGCCGTTCCGCGGCGTCCCCGCGCGCTGCCGCGCGCTGATCGACAGCCACGCCGCGGCGCTCGACCGGCTCGCGGCGCTGATGGCGGCCTCCGGTCCGCTGACCGCGGTGGACTGCTTCCCGACGCTCTACGGCCGCAGGATCGGCGACGGCGAGTTCGGGCTGGCGACTGCCGAAGCGGTGGCGCATCTCAACCGGCTCGCCGTCTCGGGGCGGGCCCGCATCGAGGACAGGGCGGACGGATCGCGGGCGTTCCACGCCGTCTAGCCGGCGAAGGCTCGCCGGCGGAGGGCGCGACCGCGCCGCCGC
>CAYGUQ010000494.1:0-3457 GCA_964352995.1 uncultured Rhodobacterales bacterium | reverse complement strand
TCGCCCGCCTGCAGGCCCGCGCGGGGAGCTGCAGGCGGGCGCGCGGGGGTCAGAGCGTCGCGGGGCATGTGAAGTCGCGCAGCTCGCTGCGCAGCGCGAAGGGGTTCACGGTCGACTCCATACGCAACTCCATCACAACCCGCCGCCCGCCGGCGCTGAAGCCGAGCCGCGCCCGATCTCCGCCGCCGAGCAGCTTGAACTCCGAACGATCCAGCAGCTTGAAGAAACCCCAGAAGCCGAGTTCGCCGACGCGCGCCTCGGTCGGCGGCAGGCGCGCGCCGGTGAGGTCGACCGCCCCGGTGTCCACCGCCAGCGTCGTCTGCGCGCCGTTGTCGGGCTGGGGTCCCGGCCATTCCATGTTGGCGGCGCCCGGCTCGCCCTGCTTGAAGTCGGCGCTCTGGCCGCCGATCTCGATGCGCGCGCGCTGCACGTCGCCGTCCATCGCGATGGGGAAGACGCCGATGCGCACGCCCGGCCGCGCCGCGCCGAAGGGGAAGAAGGCCTCGCGCAGCTGGGCCGCGGTCTGGAAGAAGGCCAGCCGCTCCTGCGGGATCTGGAGCTGCGCGCCGACGCCGGGCCGCAGCCGCCAGTTGGCCGCGGTGGTGTCGACGTAGGAGGCCAGCCGCGTCTTGAAGAAGCGGTCGATCACGCCGTCGGGCCCGAGAATGTCGACGAGGTCGCCCGGCGGCGCCTCGGCCCCGCCGCCGAACGGGTAGCGCCCGCCGAGCCGCTGGCGGCACACCGGCGCCACGGTCGAGCGCCACTCCTCGTTCAGCGCGGCGTAGAGGCCCTCTGCCAGCGTCGCGTCGGCCTGCTCCAGCATCTCGTCGAAGATGCGCTTCACCGCCGGCGGCGCCTGGCTGACGTCGAAGCGCAGCTGCTCGGCCGTGGCGTCGTTGGCCAGATCGCTCAGCGAGCCGCGGCCCGACACCATGCCGTCCACCACCTGCCGCAGCTCGTTCAGCCGCAGCAGCACCGTCTCGAGCTGCGAGCCGGTCTCCGCCGTGCCGATGAAGTCGCGCAGCGTGGCGAAGGAGGCGCTGACCGGCGCGCCCTCGCGCGGGGCCTCGGCGCCGCCGCCGGTCGAGCCGGCGGCGATCTTGCCCGCCAGCCCGAGCTTGGAGCCGTATTTCTTGAAGCCGATGGCGGCGGCGTTGGCGAGCAGCGGGCTGCCCTCCTCCGGCGCAGCCGCGAGATCGGTCTGCTTCGCCGCGCCCTGCAGCACCCGGCGCAGGGGCGACTGGCGGGAGGACAGCAGCGAGAGCACGCGGCTGGCGTGGCTGGCGTCGGTGAAGGGCGTGATGCGCAGGTCGTTGAGCATGTCGTCCCACTGCGCGATGAACGCCTCGTCGTAGATCTCGCGGATCTCCTGCCGCGTGCGGATGATGTCCGCGCGCGAGGGCTGGGCGGCGTCGGGATCCTCCGCCAGCACCCAGCCCTCGTCGAGTTCGGCGTCGACCGCGGCGTCGGCGTTCTGGGCGAACACGCTCCAGAACCCCTCATAGGTGAAGATGCCGGGGATCGGCGCGTCGAGCGGCTCGCCGGAGGCGCGCACGAAGGCCTGCGCCGCCGCCGGGCCGCCGGCGTCGGTGATGCGCCACGGGCGCAGGCCCGTCACGACGTCCTGCGTCATCAGGATGCGGAAGGCGCGCTGGGCGGGCGAGAGGTTGGCCGCCAGCGTCCGCGCCGAGGCGATGGCCTCGTCGTTGAGGTCGCGGTCGGGCAGCGACCCCTCCAGCAGCGACGCGACATGGGCGGAGACGGCCTCCAGCAGGTCGGCGTTGATGTTGGGCGGGTAGCGCAGCGCCGCGTCGCGCATGACGAAGCCGTGCAGGTAGTCCGCATCGAGCGGCCCGCGCCCGCCGAGCATCAGATAGGCCTTGAGCACGTCGTAGAGCGGCGCCGGCTTGTCGAGGTTCTCGTCCATGATGCGCTCGAGCCGGTAGAGCAGGCGCGGGCGCAGCAGGTCGTTCAGCGCCTTGCCGTAGGCGAGCTCGGCCTGCGCGCGCAGCTCGTCGGTGCGCCCCGCCCCGATGCCGCCGAGCGGCGGCGCCGCGGTCGCCTCGTCATAGAGGGCGTCGCGCGCCGCGCGCAGCCGGTCGAGCGGCGCGAGCACGGGCTCCAGCGAGCTGTCGCCCACCGGGTCGACGTCGATGACGGCGAGGTCGGCCTCGTAGTCGGCGAAGGTGGCGATCAGGGCGTCGGCCTGCGCGGCGGTGTGCTCGTTGACCATCCACCACCCGCCCGCCAGCGCCATCGGCGCCGCGACGCAGGCCGCGATGGCCGCCCAGCGGCCGGCGGAGGCCGCGCGCCGCCGCGCGCGCCCCGCCTTCGTGGCGAGGCCGGCTTCGGGGAAAACGACGTCCTGCAGCAGGCCCTGCAGGAAGTAGGCGCGCCCGCCGGTTCCGGGCGCCATGGCGTTCGCCCGGCGCTCCAGCCCGAACTCGCGGCTCATCGCGGCGATGAGGCGGTCGACAGGCTGGCCGTGCTGCGTGGCGGAGGTGAAGTAGAAGCCGCGCAGCAGCATGGTCTCGGAATAGCGGTCGGGCGCGAACGCCTCGCGCAGGAACTGCGAGACCACGCCCTTGAGCGAGGAGAACTGCGTCGGGAAGCCGAACACCTGCGCGCGCACGCCGAGGTCGGCCTCGCCCTGCAGCCTCGGGAACTGCATCTCGCCGAGCTGGGCGGTGAGCGCGTCGAACTCCGGCTCGACCTGCGCGAGGTCGGCCTCGGCGCGAGCGCGGGCGTCCTTCTCGTCGCCGAGCGGGAAGGTGACGCCCCAGACCTGCGCGCGGTCCTCCCGGTTGAGCCCCTGGAAGAACTCGCGGAAGCCGACCAGCAGGTCGGCCTTGGTGAACATCACGTAGACCGGCAGCTGCGCGCGCATCTTCTCGCAGATCTCCTGCACGCCGCGGCGCACGGCCTGGGCGTGGGCGGAGAGGCGCGCGGGATCGGCCGTCGCGATCTCGTCGAGGGCGATGGCCACGATCACGCCGTTGACCGGCTCGCCGGGGCGGTTGCGCGCCAGCAGGTCGAGGAACGCCTTCCAGGCGCCCTTGTCCACGGTCGCGTCGCTGTCCTGCGTGACGTAGCGGCCGGCGGTGTCGATGAACACGGCCTCGTCGGTGAACACCCAGTCGCAGTCGCGCGTGCCGGCGCCGCCGTCGATGGCGATGCCCTCCTCGCCGGACTTGCGCAGCGGAAACTCCAGCCCGCAGTTCATCAGCGCCGTGGTCTTGCCGCTCGCCGGCGGGCCCACGAACACGAACCAGGGCAGCTCGTAGAGGTAGCGCGAGCCGCCGAGGCGCGATTTGAAGCGCAGCTTGCGCAGCTTGACGAGCGCCTCGCGGAACTTGCTCTCGAGCCGCTCGCGCTCGGCGTCGAGCGCCTCGCCCGAGGGGTCCGCCGGCGTCTCCAGCGCATTGATGAGGGCGGCGTTCCTCGCGCGGCGGCGCCA
>CAYGUQ010000493.1:0-3469 GCA_964352995.1 uncultured Rhodobacterales bacterium | reverse complement strand
CCGTCCGACCTGCCCGGCCTCGTCGGCGGCGTCCGTCCGCTGCGCGAGGGCCTGATCCTCGGCGGAACGCGGGTGCATGACTGGTTTCACGCCCATGGCGCCGTGGACGCCGTGGAGTTGACCGTCGAGCCGGTCGCCTTCGGGGCCGGGCTCCCGATCTTCTCCGACCAGCGCGCGAGCGATCCTGTCGCGATATTCGCTGAGAAGGGCTATGCGCCGGTGGCCGAGCGCCGGCTCAACGCCGCGGGCGCCCGCCTCGTGAGCCTCGCGCCGCGCGGCTGAGGCGGTCAGTCCCCGAACAGCGCGTCCCAGCGCGGGTCGCGAAACTCCTGGATCTCCAGCCGATAGCCGTCGGGGTCTCGGAAGAAGGCGGCGTAGACCGTGCCGTCCATCATCGGCCCCGGCGGCCCGTCGAAGACGACGCCCAGCCCCTTCAGCCGCGCGTAGGCCGCGTCGACGTCGACGACGAAAGTCACCATCACGCCGTCCGTCCCCCGCGGCCGGTTCGGCAGGTCGCAGACGCCGAGATAGGCCCCGGCGTTGACGCGGAAGATCACGACGCGCCCCTGATCGATCACCGGTTCAAGGCCCATCACGTCGCGATAGAAGCCGGCCGCGCGGGCGAGGTCGTCGGTGTAGAGGAAGGTGAGCAGCTGACCCTTGGGCGCCATGGTCGCGGGGCCCGGGCTCAGAGGATCTGGCTGAGGAAGGCGCGCGTGCGGTCGTAGCGCGGGTTGGAGAAGAACGCCTCCGGCGCCGCCTGCTCCACGATCTCGCCCTGGTCCATGAACACCACACGGTCGGCCACCTGCCGCGCGAAGCCCATCTCATGGGTCACGCAGAGCATCGTCATGCCCTCCTCCGCCAACTCGACCATGACGTCGAGCACCTCCTTGATCATCTCGGGGTCGAGCGCGGAGGTCGGCTCGTCGAACAGCATGATGCTGGGGCGCAGGCAGAGCGCGCGGGCGATGGCGACGCGCTGCTGCTGCCCGCCGGAGAGCTGCAGCGGATACTTGCGCGCCTGCTCGGGAATGCGCACCCGCTCCAGCCGGGTCATCGCCAGCGCCTCGGCCTCGCGACGCGGCATGTTCTTGGCGAACATCGGCGCCAGCGCGCAGTTCTCCAGCACGGTGAGGTGCGGAAACAGGTTGAACTGCTGGAACACCATGCCGACCTCGCCGCGCACCGCGTTCACGCTCGCCTTGTCTCCGCGCAGCGTCACGCCGTTGACGACGATGTCGCCCTCCTCGTGGACTTCGAGGTGGTTGACGCAGCGGATCAGCGTCGACTTGCCTGAGCCGGAGGGGCCGCAGATCACGATGCGCTCGCCCCGCCGCACGGTGAGGGAGATGTCCTTCAGCGCATGGAAATCGCCGAACCACTTGTTCAGGCCGGCGATCTCGATGACGCGGGCGGGTTTGGCGACGGCGGCGACGGCGGCCTCGTTCGGTTCGGTCATCGCGTCATCCACGGTCGCGGCCCTGCGCCAGCTTCTTCTCCAGACCGATGCTGTAGCTCGACATCGCGAAGCAGAACACGAAGTAGATCAGCGCCACCACGAAGAAGGGTTCGATGAACAGGCCGAGCCACTTGGTGTCCTCCCCCACGGCGCGGGCCATGCTCATCAGGTCGAAGAGCCCGATGATGGAGACCAGCGTCGTGTCCTTGAAGAGCCCGATGAAGTTGCCGACGATCGCCGGGATCATGATGCGCAGCGCCTGCGGCATCACGATGAGCTGGGTGGAGCGCCAGTAGCCGAGCCCAAGCGAGGAGGCCGCCTCGTACTGCCCGCGCGGGATGGCCTGCAGGCCGCCGCGGATGACCTCCGCCATGTAGGCCGCCGCGAAGAAGCACACGGCGACGATGGCGCGCAGCAGCTGGTTTACGTCGGTCCCCTCCGGCATGAACAGCGGCATCATGGTGTTGAACATGAAGAGGATCGTGATCAGCGGCACCGAGCGGAACAACTCGATGAACGCCGTCGACAGCATCGAGATCACCGGCATGTCCGACCGCCGCCCGAGCGCGAGCAGGATGCCGGCGGGCAGACTGAATGTGATGCCGATGCCCGAGATCACCAGCGTCAGGAACAGCCCGCCCCACAGCCGGGTGCCGACCTCCTCAAGCCGCCACGCCAGCGTCAGCGCGAGCGCGGCGACGTATAGCAGCGCCGCGGCGATGCGCAGGATGCGGCGCTGGTCGGCGTCGGCGGCGTCCTCCGCGCCGAGCGCGGCGAGCAGCGTCTGCCCGATGGGCCGTCCGGCGAACTGCTCGCTCAGCGCCGTCGCCCAGACCCAGACGAAGCCCCAGATCCCGGCCGCGACGAAGACGCGCCAGAGCAGCCCCATCTCGCCGCCGTGGAACCAGTAGCTCGCGAGGAAAGGAAACAGCAGCACCGCGGACACGCCGATGTTCACCTTCGAGACGACCCTCGACATGAACAGCGGCGCGATCCAGAGCATGAGGGTGAGGAACCCGAGGTTCACGCGCCACACGAGCTCCTTGGGATAGAGGCCATAGATCATGTTCGGCAGCCACTCCGCCACGCCCGGCCAGCAGGCCCCGGCGCGGCCGACGGCGTCGAGGCACTCGCGGCGGCTCTCGGCGCTCCACACCGCGCCGAACACCGCCCAGTCAAGCACCGCGCCGACGACGACGAACAGGATGTAGGCGCCCAGCAGCGTCATCAGCGCGTTGGGGACGTCGCTGAAGAGGTTGCGGCGCATCCAGGCTATAGGGCCGGAGGCGGCGGCGGGCGCCGGCCGCGCGGGCTTGGGCTGGAAGACGAGCGCCGTCTCGGCATGGGTGTCCGACATGACTCAGCGCTCCTTGAGCTGGACGGAGCGGTTGTAGACGTTCATCACCAGCGAGACGAAGAGGCTCACCGAACAGTAGAACGCCATGGTCATCGCCACGATCGGGATGGCGCGCCCCGACTGGTTCAGCGAGGTGTTCATCCAGACGCTGACGAGATCGGGGAAACCGATGGCGATGGCCAGCGACGAGTTCTTCGTGACGTTGAGATATTGCGAGATCAGCGGCGGGATGATCACGCGCAGCGCCTGCGGCAGGATGATCAGCCGCATCGTCCAGTCGTTCGGCAAGTTGAGCGCGCCCGCCGCCTCGCGCTGCCCGCGAGAGACGGACTGGACGCCGGAGCGCACGATCTCCGCGATGAAGCAGGACGTATAGACCGAGAGCGCGACGATCAGCGCGCAGAAGGCCGGCGGCACGCTCACGCCGCCGCCGTAGTTGAAGCCCTGAAGCGCCGGCACGTCCCAGCCGAGGGGCTGACCGAGCGCGAGATGCGCCGCAAGCGGCGGCAGGACGACCAGCGCGAGGCCGACGCGGATCGCCGGAAACAGCCGCCCCGTCGCCTCGCGACGCCGCTTCGCCCAGATCTGCAGCGCGATGGCCCCGCCCAGCGCCGCGACGAAGACCGCGAGCACCGCGTCGAAGGCGGGCT
>CAYGUQ010000492.1:0-3473 GCA_964352995.1 uncultured Rhodobacterales bacterium | reverse complement strand
CGCGTGGGCCGGAGCGCTCGGGGCGGGGGAGGCGGTGCGCATCTTCACCGGCGCGCCGCTGCCGGCGGGCGCCGACGCCGTGCTCATCCAGGAGAACGCTCGCGCCGAGGGCGGCGCCGTCGTCTGCCTCGAAGCCGCAGCGCCGGGCGCATGGGTCCGCCCGGCGGGGTTCGACTTCGGGCCCGGCGCTGCGCTGGCGGCCCCGCGGCGGCTCTCGCCCGCCGACGTCGCCGCCCTCGCCGCGATGAACCTGCCGGAGGTCGTCGTGCGACGGCGGCCGCGCGTGGCGCTGGCGCCGACCGGCGACGAACTGGTGGAGGTGGGCGCGGCGCCGGCCGCCGACCAGATCGTCGCCTCCAGCGGCCACGGCCTCGCGGCGCTGCTCGCAAGCTTCGGCGCCGCGCCCGACCTCAGGCCGATCGCGCCCGACCGCGTTGACGCGCTCAGTGCGGCGCTGCGGGACGCGGCCGAAAACGCCGACCTCGTCGTGACGCTCGGCGGCGCCTCGGTCGGCGACCATGACCTCGTGCGCGGCGTGGTCGGCGACGCCGCGCTCAGCTTCTACAAGGTGGCGATGCGGCCGGGAAAGCCGTTGATGGCCGGGCGTTTCGCCGGCGTTCCGATCGTCGGCCTGCCGGGCAATCCGGTGTCGGCGATGGTCTGCTGCCACATCTTCCTGCGCCCGGCGGTCGACGCCCTGCTCGGCCTGCCCGGAAGGCCGGCGCCCCGGCGCGACGCGATCCTGGCCGCGCCCGCCCCGGCCGAGGGCCCGCGCGAGCACTACGCCCGCGCGACGGTGGAAGGCGACGGGCGGGTGCGCCTGTTCGACAATCAGGACAGTTCCGCGCAGATGCTGCTCGCAGGCGCCGACGTGCTCGCGGTGCGCCCGGCGAACGCCCCGCCTGCGGCCGAGGGCGACGCCATCGAGGTGATCGCGCTTCGCCATGCTTGACGGCGTAAAGGAACGGCGGTAGAACCCAAGCGGAACGAAACCGGATAGGGGGTGCGCCGTGCTGACCAAGAAACAGCTTGAGCTGCTGCGGTTCATCCACCAGCGCACCCAGCGCGACGGCGTTTCGCCCTCCTTCGACGAGATGAAGGAGGCGCTGGACCTTAGGTCGAAGTCCGGCATCCATCGCCTGATCACCGCGCTGGAGGAGCGCGGCTTCATCCGGCGTCTCGCGCACCGCGCGCGGGCGGTCGAGGTGATCCGTCTTCCCGAAGCGATGGAGGCTGCGCGACCGGGCTTCAGCCCCAGAGTGATCTCGGGCGGCGCAAGGACGCGCGAGCCCGCGGCGGCGCCCGCCACGCGGTTGGACGTCGAGTCCGAGAGCGCGACGGTGCCGCTGGTGGGCCGCATCGCCGCCGGCGCGCCGATCGAGGCGCTCGAACATCGGGAGCGCGGCGTCGGGGTGCCGACCGGGATGCTGTCGCCGGGCGCCGACCACTTCGCGCTTGAGGTGAAGGGCGATTCGATGATCGACGCCGGCATCTTCGACGGCGATCTCGTGGTGATCCGCAGCCAGGACGTAGCCGACGACGGCGATATCGTAGTCGCGCTGATCGACGACGGCGAGGCGACGTTGAAGCGGCTCCGGCGGCAGGGCAGGGGGCGCGTGGCGCTCGAGGCAGCCAATCCGCGCTACGAGACGCGCATCCTCGCCGCCGACAAGGTGAAGATCCAGGGCAGGCTCGTGGGTCTGATCCGGACCTACTGATCTTCGTCGGCGGCGCCGTCGGCCGCGCGCGCCGTCTGCGACCAGAGCCGGCCCGGCTTCCGGACGGCGCTGAGCGACAGCGCCGGCAGGGCGTCCGGCTCAGGCGCGGCTTGCCGTCCGGCCGAGGCGCGGCGTCCGGGGGGCGATGCGGGATCGGCGGCGAAGCGCTGCGCCGTTTCGGGCGAGGCTGGTGCCGGCGCGCCTTCCGGTTCGGCGCCTGCGATCCCGCCGGCGATGCGCCTCAGAGGCGTCCGCTCCTCGCCATCGGCGCCATGCGAGGCTGAAGGAAGGGCCGGCGCAGCGGGGAACGCGCGCCCCACGAGCGGGCCGGTCGCCGCCAGGAACCGCCGGTCGACGACGGCGCAGAGGTCAGGCTCAAGCCGCCAGGCGCCCTGCGCGGCCTGAGTCCACGACAGCACGCGGATCGCGTCGCCCGTCGCCTCCGGCGCGACGGCCCATGGCGCGACGATGAGCGTGGCGGGGCCGCAGCGACGGTCCAGGGCGCGAAGGCCCAGCCGGCCGCCCCGCCACAGGACGACGCGCCAGCCGCCGTCGAGCGTGGCGAGCCGCGCCGCTCCATCCTCCGTGAAATCGGACGCCTCGTCCTCCAGCGCGCCGTCGCGCCGCATCCATGTCGCGCGGGCGAAGTCGCCGCCCCTGCCCTGATCCGCGGCGCGCCCCGTCGCAGTCATGGCGGCGACCGAGCCGTCATCGGCGATCAGCAGCGCCGGCCGCGGCGGCGGCGCCGCCCAGACGGCGCCCGCCAGCGCCAGCATGGGCAGCCCCGCCAGCCGCAGACGACTGCGCCAGAGGCAGAGCCAGAGCCCGCCCGCCGTCGTCAGCCACAGCGCGGCGGGCGGCGCTGCGGGCACGGCGCGGACAGCGCCCTCCAGCGACGCCGTCCACCGCGCGACGGCGAGGATGCCCTCGATCCCGGCGCCCGCCGCGGCGAGCGCCGGTCCCTCCCATCCGAAAGGGGCCAACGGCGCCGCGGCGGCGAGCGCCGGCGCGACCGCAAGGCCCATCAGCGGCACGCCGCCGAGGTTCGCCAGCAGTCCGTAGACCGCCGCGCGGTTGAAGTGGAACGCGGCGAAGGGCGCCGTCGCGAGCCCCGCGATCAGGCTCGTCGCGACCAGCGCCGCGACGTAGCGCAGCGCAACCGCCGCCGCGCCGCGGCGCCTGACCGTCGTCAATCGCTCCCGCGCCGCCTCGTAGGCCGCCACCAGCGCAACGGTGGCGGCGAAGGACATCTGGAAACCGACCGAGAGCACCGCCTCCGGCGCGAGCAGCAGGACCACCCAGGCCGCGAGCGCCAGCCCCCTCAGCGTCACCGCCGATCGCCCAGCAAGCACCGCCGCCAGCGCGACGGCGGCCATGACGAAGGCGCGCTGCGTCGCGACCGAACCGCCTGACGCGAGCAGGTAGCACGCCGCGGCGACCAGCGCCGCGACGGCCGCCACGTCCCGCGCCGCGACCCGCGCGGCCAGCGGCCCCGCCGCCGCCCCGGTGGCGGCGAGCGCCAGCCTGACGCCGCCGAAGACCAGTCCGCAGACGATGGCCATGTGCAGGCCCGAGATCGCCAGCAGATGCGCCAGCCCGCTGTCGCGCAGCGCAGCCAGCGCCTCCACGGGCAGGCCGCCGCGATCGTGACCGGAGATCGCGCCGGCCTCGCCCGGCAGCCGCGCCCGGAGCCCGTCGCCAAGCCGCGCGCGCGCCTGCGCCAGCGCCTCGCCGGCCGCCGCAAGAGGGCCGTCC
>CAYGUQ010000491.1:0-3483 GCA_964352995.1 uncultured Rhodobacterales bacterium | reverse complement strand
CCGCCCGCGCGCGGGCGGGGTCGGCGTCACGGTCGGGATCTGAGACATGCTCGCGGACATGGTCCTCGATCAGTTCGGCGGTCAGACCCGCCACCGCGCCGCGGACCGAGGCGACCTGGTTCAGAACCTCGCCGCAGGGCGCCTCGGCTTCGAGCGCGCGCTCGATCGCCTCGAGCTGCCCCTTGAGCCGCCGGACGCGCGCGAGGAGTTTCGATTTCTGCTTCGTAGTGTGCGACATGGCATGGGGGCCTACCCTATATTGCGCAAGCCGGCAAGGTCGCCAGCTCTCCTGCCCCTGGCCATCAATATGGCGCGCATGTTCCAGGCCGCGGCGCCGAGCGACTTACCAAAGCGTATAGTCCCGAGAAGGTCGCCGCCACATGCCGGGCATATCAAGCTCGGACGATCTCGCGGGATGGTCCCCCTGATCGTTCAGGAGCCATCGTCATGCAGCCACAGACGATCCCGGCGGAAGCGCCGACGGCCGCGCAGGGCCTTCTCAACAAGGTTCCCGCGATCACCGCGTTCTTCTGGATCATCAAGGTCCTCGCCACCACCGTCGGCGAGACCTTCGCCGACTTCCTCGCCGCCGACCTCGGCTTCGGCCTGAACGGAACCTCCGCGATCATGGCGGCGCTGCTGGCCGGCGCGCTGGTCCTGCAGTTCCGCGAAGACCGCTACAGGCCATGGGTCTACTGGCTGTCGGTGGTGCTGATCAGCATCGTCGGCACGCTGGTCACCGACAACCTCGTCGACAACCTCGGCGTCAGCCTGGAGGCGACCACGCTGCTGTTCGGCGTCGCGCTCGCGGCGAGCTTCGCCGCCTGGTACGCCGTCGAGGGCACGCTCTCGATCCACACCATCTTCACCCCGCGGCGCGAAGGCTTCTACTGGGCCGCGATCCTTTTCACCTTCGCGCTCGGCACCGCCGCGGGCGACCTGATGGCCGAGGGGCTCTCGCTCGGATACGGGCCGTCGCTGATGATCTTTGCGGCGATGATCGGGGTCGTGGCGCTCGGCTTCTACACGGCCGGTCTGAACGGCGTGCTGGCGTTCTGGACCGCCTATGTCCTGACCCGACCGCTTGGCGCCTCGACCGGCGATCTGCTGTCGCAGCCGGTCGCCGACGGCGGCCTCGGCCTCGGCGCCACGGTCACCAGCGGGCTGTTCCTCGCCGTCATCCTCGCGCTCGTCGTGTACCTCACGCGCTCACGCGTCGACCTCGAGCGCGCCGACGCGCCGTCGCTCGCCTGAGACGTTCCGACGACCGCGCAGCCCCTCGCCGCGCGGCGCCCCTCCCGCTCGGCGCTCGGTGTCGTCCGTGTTGGCGGCGCTGTCGGTCGGGCGGGTTCTTTTCGCGATGCGCAACATGAAGGAGCGCTCCCATGATCTCTGAAGTCCAAGACCCCGTGCCGGTCACCCCTGCGAAGGGTCTGTCCGTCCGCCTCGTTCACGCCGGGCTCGCGCTGGCCGTCATCGTCCAGCTCGGCACGTCGCTCGCGATGGAGACGCCGGACCCCGGACAGCCCGAGAGCCTGCTGTTCGAGGCGCACCAGATCGCGGGTCTCGTCGCGCTGGCGCTGGCGGTCGCGTTCTGGGCGGTCGCGCTGGTGCGGCGCGCCGGGGCCGGCGCGGCGCCGCTACTGCCCTGGTTCGACGCCTCGGCCCGGCGTGCGGTGCGGGACGATCTCGCGCGTCATGTCGCGGCCGCGCGCGCCCTGCGCCTCGCTGAGCACGTCGAGGGCGCGCCGTTGGCGTCCGCGATCCACGGCCTCGGCCTGAGCCTGATGACGGCGATGGCGGGTCTCGGCGCGTTCTGGCTTCTCGGCGAGACGCTGGGCGCGCCTGCGACGATTCTGGAGGCGGCCATCGGGGTCCACGCCCTGCTCGGCAACGTCGTGTGGGCCTATCTGTTCGGCCATGCCGGGATGGCTCTGGCGCACGAGGCGGCGGGCGCACGGGTGCTCGGGACGATGCGCCCGTTCTGAGCCGCCGCGGTCGGGGCGCGGTCGCGGGCCGGACCATGGGCGCGAAGGCGCGCGTCTGCCTCGGCGGCGCGCGGGTTCGGGCGCCTTCCTGCGCTGGGGCGCCGGCTATGCCGGGCGATGACCTGCGCCATACGGATCGGTAATGTCGGCGCTTTGCGGTTGACCGTCGCGCTGCGGCGGGGCCGACTGAGGGGCGTCGCAGGGAGAGGGCAGATGGAAGACTGGACCACCGCCGCGCCCGCCGTGCTCGCCGCCTTCCTCGCGTCGCTGGTGGAGGTGGTGGAGGCTTTCACCATCGTGCTGGCGGTCGGCGTCACGCGCGGCTGGCGTCCGGCGCTCGCCGGCGCCGCGGCGGCGCTGGCCGTGCTGGCGCTGGCCGTTCTCCTGCTGGGGCCGCTGCTGGAGCAGGCGCCGCTGCAGGCGATGCAGTTCGTGATCGGCGTGCTGCTGCTGCTCTTCGGCATGAGCTGGCTGCGCAAGGCGGCCCTGCGCGCCGGCGGCGCGCTGCCGCTGCACGACGAGGAGGCGGCCTTCGCAGCCGAGACGCAGGCGCTGGCGGGCGCCGGCCCGCGCGCCCGGCGGATGGACTGGATCGGCGGCATGACCGCCTTCAAGGCCGTTCTGCTGGAGGGGTTGGAGGTCGCCTTCATCGTGGTCGCGGTCGGCGCCGGGCGCGGGCTGACCGGCGCGGCGGCGCTGGGGGCGCTGGCGGCCTGCGCGCTGGTGCTCGCCGTCGGCGCGCTGGTCCACCGCCCGCTGGCGCGCGTGCCGGAGAACACGCTGAAGTTCGGCGTCGGCGTGATGCTGACCGCCTTCGGCGTCTTCTGGACCGGCGAGGGGCTGGGCGTGGAGTGGCCCGGCCATGATCTGGCGCTGCTGGCGCTGGGGCTGCTGTGCCTCGGCGCGGGGCTGGTCGGCGTGCGCATGACGCGCGCGACGCGGGCGGGGGCGCAGGCATGACCCTTCTGCGCGAGGTGGGCGCCGAGCTCGCCAAGATGTTCGCCGCCGACTGGCGGCTGTCGGTCGCCACGCTGGCCGTGGTCGCCGTCGCGGCCCTGCTGTCGGCGCTGCTCGGCGACGCGCCTCTGGTGGTGGGCGGGGCGCTGACGCTCGGCGTGCTGGGCCTGCTGCTGGAGAGCATCCGGCGCGGCGCGGGTCGCTGAGCGATGAAGCTCCTGCTGATCGAGGACGACGACCGCATCGCCGCCTATGTCTGCGCCGGGCTGCGCGAGGAGGGGCACGTGGTCGACCGTCTCGCCTCAGGGCGCGACGGACTCATCCAGGCCAGCGGCGGCGGCTACGACGCGCTGATCGTGGACCGGATGCTGCCCGAACTCGACGGGCTGGCGCTGATCCGCACCTTGCGCGGCGCCGGCGACCGGACGCCTGCGCTGTTTCTCACCGCCGTGGGCGGCGTGGACGACCGCGTGGAGGGCCTGAACGCCGGCGCCGACGACTATCTCGTGAAACCCTTCGCCTTCAGCGAGCTGAGCGC
>CAYGUQ010000490.1:0-3490 GCA_964352995.1 uncultured Rhodobacterales bacterium | reverse complement strand
GCAGGCGCCGCGCTACAAGGGGCTCAAGGTTCCCGTGGAGGCCGTGCACGGCCTCGCCGACGAGACCGTCTGGGCCTCGGTGCACTCCGAACCGCTCACGCGTGACGTCGCCGACGGCCGGCTCACGCTGCTGGAGGGCGTCGGCCACATGCCCCATCACGTCCGCGAGGACGCCGTGACCGCCGCCGTCGCGCGGCTGGCGGGCCGCTGAGCCCCGCGCCGACGCGGCGTCGACGCGGCGTTGACTGGGGCCGCCCGCGGTCTTAACCAGACAGGCTTTCGCGGCGCCGCCCCGGCGCCCGCGATTTCCTGCGTTCAAGCGGAGGCCGCCATGATCGACGCCGTCCTGCCCACCTACGCGCGCCAGCCGATCGAAGTCGCGCGCGGCGAGGGTTGCTGGCTTGAGGCGACCGACGGGCGACGCTATCTCGATTTCGGCGCCGGCATCGCGGTGAACGGCCTCGGCCACGCCCATCCCCGCCTCGTCGAGGCGCTGACCGAGCAGGCCGGCAGGATCTGGCACACCTCCAACCTCTACCGCATTCCCGGGCAGGAGCGGCTCGCCGAGCGTCTCGTCGAGGCGACCTTCGCGGACACGGTGTTCTTCACCAACTCCGGCGCCGAGGCGATGGAGTGCGCGATCAAGATGGCGCGCAAGTTCCACAGCCACGCCGGAAACCCCGAGCGCGACCGGATCGTGACGTTCACGGGCTCGTTCCACGGCCGGACGCTGGCCACGATCTCCGCGGCCGGCAACCACAAGTACACCGACGGCTTCGGCCCGCTGCTGCCCGGCTTCGACCATGTGCCGTTCGGCGACCACGACGCGCTGACCGACGCGGTCGGCGACCGGACGGCGGCGATCATCATCGAGCCGGTGCAGGGCGAGGGCGGCGTGCGGCCGGTGCCGACGCAGTGCCTGCGCGGCCTGCGCGAGCTCTGCGACGCGCGCGGCGCGCTGCTCGTCTTCGACGAGGTGCAGTGCGGCTACGGGCGCACCGGGCGGCTCTTCGCCCATGAATGGGCCGGGATCGCGCCCGACATCATGGCGGCGGCCAAGGGCATCGGCGGCGGCTTCCCGCTCGGCGCCTGCCTCGCGACCGAGGCGGCGGCGTCGGGGATGACCGCGGGAAGCCACGGCTCGACCTATGGCGGCAACCCGCTGGCCATGGCTGTCGGGGAGGCGGTGCTCGACGTCACGCTCGCGGAGGGCTTCCTGCCCCGCGTCTCCGAGGCCGCCGGGCGGCTGCGCCAGCGTCTCGAAGGCGTGATAAGCGCGTATCCCGACGTCATCGAGGCGGTCCGCGGCGAGGGGCTGCTGCTCGGCCTGAAATGCGTCGCGCTCAACACCGAGGTCATCGCGGCGGCGCGCGAGGCGGGGCTGCTGCTCGTCGGCGCGGCGGAGAACGTGGCGCGCGTGCTGCCGCCGCTCATCGTCTCCGACGCCGAGATTGACGAGGGCGCCGCGCGGCTAGAGGCCGCCTGCGAGGCGGTGCGCAAGGCGGCCGCGGCATGACGCGGCATTTCCTCGACATCGCCGAGACCGGCGCGGCCGACCTGCGCGCCATCATCGACGCCTCGCGCGCGATGAAGGACGCGCGCGCCGGCCGCCCGCGCGGCACGCCAGACGACGCCCGCCCGCTGGCGGGGCGGATGCTGGCGATGGTGTTCGAGAAGCCGTCCACCCGCACCCGCGTCAGCTTCGACATGGCGATGCGCCAGCTCGGCGGCGAGACGATGCTGCTCAACGGCTCGGAGATGCAGCTCGGCCGCGGCGAGAGCCTCGCCGACACCGGCCGCGTGCTGAGCCGCTACGTCGACGCGATCATGCTGCGCACCACCGGCCACGAGAAGCTGATGGAGATGGCCGAGGCCGCAAGCGTGCCGGTCATCAACGCGCTGACCGACGACAGCCACCCCTGTCAGATCATGGCCGACATCATGACCATCGAGGAGCATCGCGGCCCGATCGCCGGCCAGAAGCTCGCCTGGACCGGGGACGGGAACAATCTCGCCCAGACCTTCATCGAGGCCGCGCCGCGCTTCGACTTCGACCTCAGCGTCGCCACGCCCGAGACGCTGGACGTCGCCGAGCGCTACCTGACCCGCGCCCGCGCCGAGGGCGGGCGCATCGTGACCACGCGCGACCCGGGCGAGGCCGCCGCCGGCGCCGACGCCGTCATCACCGACACCTGGCTCTCGATGCACGACACCGGCGAGGCGCGCGAGCGCCGCCATAACCTGCTCAGGCCCTATCAGGTCGACGCCCGCCTCATGGCGAAGGCGAAGCCCGACGCGCTGTTCCTGCACTGCCTGCCGGCGCATCGCGGCGAGGAGGCCACCGCAGAGGTCATGGACGGGCCGCAGTCGGTGATCTTCGACGAGGCCGAGAACCGCCTGCACGCGCAGAAGGGCATCCTGCGCTGGTGCCTCGGCGCGCTCTAGTCGGCTGAGCGGGCGCGCCGGCGCGCCCGCTTGCTTCCCGCACCGCGCGTCGGCACTATTTATCGCGGAGCGACGCGGCCGCGCCGCGACGGCTCGGTGAGCGGCGGTCGGCGCTGAAACTTTTCGGACCTGACGGATCGCGAGCCTGCGCCGCCGCGCACCGGGCTCGGCGGCAGTCCGGTCGGTGCAGGGGAGGCCGTCATGGACCTTCGCGACGTCTCGCTTTCGGACCGTTTCGACCTCGACAAGCGGTCGGTGCTGCTGTCCGGCATCCAGGCGCTGACCCGCGCGACGCTGATGCAGCGCGCGCGCGACGCCGCGGCGGGGCGCGACACCGCCGGCTACGTCACCGGCTACCGCGGCTCGCCCCTCGGCGCCGTCGACCAGACTTTTGCGCGCGAAGGCAAGCGGCTTGCGGCGGCGAGCGTCGTCTTCGAGCCGGGACTGAACGAGGATCTCGCCGCCACCGCCTGCTGGGGAACGCAGCAGGCCCATCTGCGCGGCGAGGGGCGCCATGCCGGCGTCTTCGCCATGTGGTACGGCAAGGGCCCCGGCGTCGACCGCACCGGAGACGTCTTCCGCCACGCCAACTTCGCCGGCACGGCGCCGCTCGGCGGCGTTCTCGCCGTCATGGGCGACGACCACACCTGCGAGAGCTCCACCACCTGCCACCAGAGCGATCTGGCGATGCTCGACGCCATGATCCCGGTGCTTTCGCCCGCCGGCGTGCAGGAGGTGCTGGACTTCGCGCTGATGGGCTGGGCGCTCAGCCGCTACGCCGGCGTCTGGGTCGGCCTAAAATGCCTCAAGGACACGGTGGAGGTCGTCGAGGTCGTGGACGGCGATCCCCACCGCCTGACCATCGTCGAACCGGCCGACTTCGCGATGCCGCAGGGCGGCGTCTCGATCCGACTGCGCGATGCGCCGCAGGCGCAGGAGGCGCGGATGCACGAGGTGAAGCGCCACGCCGCGCTCGCCTTCGCCCGCGCCAACGGGCTCGACAGGCGCAGCCACGGCCGCCCCGGCGCCCGGATCGGCCTCGTCG
>CAYGUQ010000489.1:0-3524 GCA_964352995.1 uncultured Rhodobacterales bacterium | reverse complement strand
GGGCGTGGGCGGCGCGCCGCCACGTGGCGGCAAAGTCGAACAGCGTGCCGTCCTTGTCGAACAGCACGGCGCGGATCGGCGCTCGCCCAGGCATCGCTCGGTCCCCTCTCGTCGCGTGGCGGCACCCTGACGCGGCGGCCCCGCGGCGGCAAGCGCGCCGATCGCGGGCCAATTTTGTGAATGGTTCACGATTGGTCTTGAATCATGCGCGCGAATCCGGCATTGCGGCGGCATGACCACCGCAACCCAAGCCCTCGACCGTCTGCGCGCCGCCATCGAGGACGGCCAGTACGCCGCCGGCGCGCGCCTGCCGGCGGAGCGCGCCCTTGCGGTGTCGCTGGGACTTGGGCGCGGCACGCTGCGCAAGGCGCTCGCGGCGCTGGAGCGCGAGGGCCGCATCCGCCGCCGCGTGGGGGAGGGCACCTTCGTCTCCGACGGGGAGGCCGCGACGCTGCGCTTCGACGCCGCGCCGACCCCGGCGGACGTGATGGAGGCGCGGCGGATGCTCGAACCCGCCATCGCCCACGCCGCGGCCCTGCGCGCCAAGGCCCCCGAGATCGCCGAGATCCTGCGGCTCGCCCATCCCGGCGGCGACGTCGTCGACTGGCGGGGCTGGGAGGCGCGCGACATCGCCTTCCACGCCGCGCTCGCCGCCGCCAGCCGCAACCCGCTGCTCAGCGCGCTGCTCACGATGATGCACGAGATGCGCGAGCGCGAGGACTGGGGCCGTCTGCGCAGTCGAACGCTCACGCCTGAGCTGCAGGCCGCCCACGCCCGCCAGCACGCCGCCATCGCCGCGGCGGTGGCCGACCGCGACGCGCCGGGGGCGGCTGCGGCGATGCGCGCCCATCTCGTCGCCGTCGAGACCGATCTCGCCGGCGACGTCCAGAACGCCGAACCGGGCGCAGCCGCGCCTGCCGACCTGCAAGGAGTCGAAGATGTCCGCTGAAACCCTGAGCGCAGTCGAGCGCTTCGCCTCGCGCGGAAAAGGCCCCGCCATCGGCGCGCCCGGCAGGCCGGATCTCGACTATCCCGCGCTCGCGGCCCAGATCGCCGCCGGCGCCGGGCAGCTCGCGGGCCTCGGCGTGGCGCCGGGAGACGCGGTGGCGATCGTGCTGCCGAACGGGCCGGAGATGGCGACGGCCTTCCTCACCGTGGCGGCCTGCGCCACCGCGGCCCCGCTGAACCCGGCCTACACCGAGGACGAGTACGCCTTCTACATGGAGGATCTCGACGCCAAGCTGCTGATCGTCGGCGCCGGCGTCGAGACGCCCGCCCGCGCCGCCGCGGCGCGGCTCGGCGTCAGGATCGCGGAGCTTTCGCACGATGCGACCGGCCCCGCCGGCGCCTTCACGCTGCTCGACGCGCCCACCGCCGCCGCGCGCCGCAACGGCCCCGCGGACGTGGCGCTGGTGCTGCACACCTCCGGCACCACCTCGCGCCCCAAGATCGTGCCGCTGACCGCCGGCAACATCGAGGCCTCCGCCAGCCACATCGCGGCGGCGCTTCACCTCACGAGTGAAGATCGCTGCCTCAACATCATGCCACTGTTCCACATTCACGGGCTGATCGCGGCGGTGCTCTCCAGCGTCTCGGCCGGCGCCTATGTCTGCTGCTCGCCCGGCTTCAACGCGATGCGCGTCTTCGCGTGGATGCATGAGGCGCGGCCGAGCTGGTACACCGCCGTGCCCACCATGCATCAGGCGATCCTCTCCCGCGCGGGCCGCAACGCCGACGTGATCGCCCAGACGAAGCTGCGGCTGATCCGCTCCTCCTCCGCCTCGCTGCCGGCGCCGGTGTTTCACGAGTTGGAGAAGACCTTCGGCTGCCCGGTGATCGAGAGCTACGGCATGACCGAAGCCGCGCACCAGATGGCCTCCAACCAGCTTCCGCCGGGCAAGCGCAAGCCGGGCTCGGTCGGCGCCGCCGCCGGCCCCGAGGTCGCGATCATGGGCGAGGACGGCGCGCTGCTGGCGCAGGGCGAGACGGGCGAGATCGTGATCCGGGGCCCGAACGTCACCCCCGGCTACCGCAACAACCCCAAGGCCAACGCGGAGAACTGGACCGGCGGCTGGTTCCGCACCGGCGACCAGGGCGTGATGGACGAGGACGGCTTCGTCTCGATCAACGGCCGCCTGAAGGAGATCATCAACCGCGGCGGCGAGAAGGTCTCCCCGCGCGAGGTCGACGACGTGCTGATGGAGCACCCCGCCGTGGCGCAGGCCGTGGCCTTCGCCCTGCCGCACGACAAGCTGGGCGAGGAGGTCGCCGCGGTGATCGTGCTGCGGGAAGGCGCCAGCGCCGAGGCGAGGGAGATCCGCGAGTTCGCCGCGAAGTCGCTGGCGGCGTTCAAGGTGCCGCGCGAGATCATCTTCATGGACGAGATCCCCAAGGGGGCCACCGGCAAGCTGCAGCGCATCGGCCTCGCCGACAAGCTGGGGCTGACCAAGGCCGGCGCGGCGTAAGGGGGCCTTTCGATGAAAGTGTGCATCTTCGGCGCCGGCGCCATCGGCGGCTATCTCGCCGTGCGGATGGCCAACGCCGGCGTGGACGTCTCGGTGGTGGCGCGCGGGCCTAACCTCGCCGCCATCAAGGAGCACGGGCTGCGCCTGCGCATCGACGGGAGGGAGGAGGTCGCTAAGGTCGCGGCCTCCGACAGCGCCGCCGATCTCGGCCCGCAGGACTACGTGTTCACCACGCTCAAGGCGCACTCGCTGCCGCCGGTGGTGGACCGGATGGCGCCTCTGTTCGGGCCGGACACCGCCTTCGTCACCGCGATGAACGGCGTGCCATACTGGTACTTCCACGGGCTCGAAGGGCAGGGCTGGCGGACCGTCGAGGCGGTGGACCCCGGCGGCGCGGTCTCGAAGGCCATCCCGCCTGCGCGCGCCATCGGCTGCGTGGTCTACCCGGCCACCGAGAGCCCGGAGCCGGGCGTGGTGGAGCATCAGGACGGCGACCGCTTCACCCTCGGCGAGCCGGACGGCTCCAAGAGCGACCGCGTGAACGCGCTGGCGCAGGCGATGAAAGAGGCCGGCTTCAAGGCGCCGGTGCGCCCGCGCATCCGCGACGAGATCTGGGTGAAGCTGTGGGGCAACCTCGCCTTCAACCCGCTTTCCGCGCTGACGCATCAGACGCTGGACGTGCTCGCGACGCAGGACGATCTGCGGTCCGTGGCGCGGGCGATGATGCTGGAAGGCAAGGCCGTCGCCGAGGCGCTGGGCGTGAAGTTCGCCATCGACGTCGACAAGCGCATCGCCGGCGCGGCGGAGATCGGCGCGCACAAGACCTCGATGCTGCAGGACCTCGAGCGCGGGCGGCCGATGGAGATCGACGCGCTGCTGACCGGCGTGTGCGAACTCGGCGCCGCGGCCGGCGTCGCGACGCCGACGCTGGAGCTGGTGCTGGCGCTGGTGAAGGCGCGGGCGCGCGCGGCGGGCTGCTACGAGGGCTGAGCGCCGCGGCGACGCCCCGGAGGCGCCCGGCCTTTGCGCCGGACGGCGCCGCGGCGCTCAGCCCTCGTA
>CAYGUQ010000488.1:0-3544 GCA_964352995.1 uncultured Rhodobacterales bacterium | reverse complement strand
TCAACGCCACCCGTGTGCAGCGGAATGGCGTTGGGCTCGGCGGGGGCGTCGAACCCGCGCCGCCGCCGCCGCGCGCCGCGCCGTCGGCGCTGGAGGCGCAGGGGCTCTCGCGCAGCTTCGAGGGCGTCGCCGCCGTGACGGATGTGGGCTTCACGGCCCCGACCGGCGCCGTCACCGGGCTGATCGGCCCCAACGGCGCCGGCAAGACGACGCTCGTGAACCTGCTGACCCGCGCCTACGACGCCGACGCCGGCGCGGCCCGGTTCGCCGGCGCCGACCTGCTCGCCGCGCCGCGCACCGGCGTCGCGCGGCTCGGCGTGGCGCGGACCTTCCAGAACCTGCGCCTCTTCGGCGGCCTGACCGTCTACGAGAACGTGCTGACGGCCGCGCTCGCCGCCGGCCGGCCGCGCGCGCGCGCCGAGGCGATCGCGCTGCGCGAGCTGGCGGCCTTCGATCTAGGCGCGCTGGCGGACGTGCGCGCCGAGGCGCTGCCCTACGGCGCGCGCAAGCGGCTGGAGATCGCGCGGTGCCTCGCGCAGGAGCCGGCGATGATCCTGCTCGACGAGCCCGCCGCCGGCATGAACCCCGCCGAGACAGAGGACCTCGCCGCGCGCCTGACGCGCGTGCAGGCCGAACGCGGCGTCGGCCTGCTGCTGATCGACCACGACCTGCGCTTCGTGAACCGGCTGTCCTCGCGCATCGTCGTGATGAACCGCGGCCGGGTGATCGCCGAGGGCGCGCCGGAGACGGTGCGCGCCGACCCGGCGGTCGTCGAGGCGTATATCGGCCGCGGGCGCACCGCGAGCCATGCGAAGTTTTCCACCCCGGATCAGACGGAAGGAGAGACGACATGAAGACGTCCATCATGGCGCTGGCGGCGGCCGGCGCGCTGGCGGCCGGCGCCGCGGCGGCCCAGGAGGAATACGTCGTCGGCGTGATGTCGGCGCAGTCGGGCTACCTCGCTCCCTACGACATGCCGGCCTATGCGGGCTTCAAGTTCTGCGTCGACGAGATCAACGCCAGGGGCGGCCTCAACGGCTCGCTGCCGGTGCGGCTGATCGTGAAGGACACGCGCTCCGACATCGCCGAGAGCGTGAAGGTGGTGCAGGAGATGCTGGACGACGGCGCGCAGTTCATCGTGTCCTCCGCCGACGCCGACCCCACCATCGCCGCGGCGCAGATCACCGCCGCCGACGGGGTGCCGACGATGACCTTCGCGGGCACCGCCCCGGTGCTGACGCAGGTGGGCCCGCACGTCTTCGGCAGCTACCCCGCCGACAACCAGCAGGCGGCGGTGCTGGCCGACTACGCCTATGCGGAGGGTCTGCGCAGCGTGTGGCTCGTGAAGTCGCCCGACAGCGCCTACACGCTCGGCGGCCCCGAGTATTTCGGGGAGGCGTTCGAGGCGCTGGGCGGCTCCGTGCTCGGCACCTCGCTCTACTCGCTGAACCAGCCGGACTTCTCCGCCATCGTCACCACCATCAAGGCGGCCGACCCGAAGCCCGACGTCATCGTCACCTGGGCGTGGGAGCCGGACTTCCCCGCCTTCATCAAGGCCCTGCGCGGCGCCGGGGTCGAGACGAAGGTGATGGGCGGCGACGTGCTCGACACGCCGACGGTGCGCGGCCTCGGCCCGGTGGTGGACGGCGTGGTGCACACCTCGGGCGGCTTCCCGGAGGAGGGCTCGGCCTACGCCGATTTCAACGCCCGCTTCGAGGCCGCCAACGGCGTCGCCCCCGACAACAACTACTACGTCAACGGCTGCGACATCGCCGGCATGATCGAGCAGGCCGTCGCAGCGGCCGGCTCGACCGATCCGCAGGCCGTGACCGCGGCGATGGCGGAGATCGAGGACGGCGAGGGCGTCATGTCCAACTTCACCTTCAAGGGCACCGACCGGATGCCGCTGCGCGAGGTCGTCGTGGCGCGCATCACCGGCGACGGCGGCAAGGAGTTCGTCAAGCGGGCGATGGCCGACCCCGCGACCCTGCCGCAGCCCTGAGCGGCCGATGAGCGTCGCGGCTCTCGAGATCAGGGGACTTGAGGTGCGCTACGGCCCGGTGAGGGCCGTGCGCGGCGTCGATCTCGACGTCGGCCCGGGCGGCGTGACGGCGCTGCTCGGCGCCAACGGCGCCGGCAAGACCACGACGCTGATGGCCGCGGCCGGCGCGCGGCGGGTTGCCGCCGGCTCGGTCTCGATCTTCGGGCGGGACATGACCGGCGCCGACCCAGAGACGGTCGTGCGGGCCGGCGTCGCCATCTCGCCGGAGGGCCGGCGCGTGTTCGCCTCGCTCTCGGTGGAGGAGAACCTCACGGTCGCCGGCGCCGTGGTCGCGGACCGGGCGCTGGCGCGCCGGCGGCGGGCGGAGATGATGGAGCGCTTCCCGATCCTCGGGGAGCGTCGCCGCCAGCTCGCCGGCCTGCTCTCGGGCGGCGAGCAGCAGATGCTCGCGGTCGCGCGGGCGTTGATGAGCGGGCCGCGGCTGCTGCTGCTCGACGAGCCCTCGCTGGGGCTCGCGCCGCAGATGGTCGACCGCATCTTCGAGATCGTCGAGGCGCTGCGGGCGGAGGGCATCGCCGTGCTGCTCGTGGAGCAGAACGCCGCGCTGGCGCTGGAGGTGGCCGACAGGGCCGTGGTGCTCGCCAACGGCGCGGTGGCCGCGGCGGGGACGCCGGCGGAGATCGCCGACGACGCGCTGCTGCGCAGCGCCTATCTGGCGGCCTGAGGCGATGGAGACGCTGGTCCAGCAGATCGTCAACGCGGTGAGCCTCGGCGGCGTCTACGCCATGCTCGCGCTCGGCCTCGCGATCGTCTTCTCGATCGTGCGCCTCATCAACTTCGCCCATGGCGAGGTGATGACCTTCGGCGGCTACGGCGTGTTCCTCGCGCTCGCCTTCGGCGCGCCGCCGCTCGCCGCGCTGGCGACGGGCGTGGGCGCCGCGGTGGCGATGGCGCTGGCGCTGGAGCGCGCCGCCTTCCGCGCGATGCGCGGGGCGGACGTCGTGACGCTGCTGATCACGAGCTTCGCCGTCTCCGAAATCCTCAAGGTGCTGTTCCAGAACGGCATCTCTGCGCGCCCCGTGCCTATCTCGCTGCCGCAGTCGTGGTCGGGGACGTGGCGGCTGGGCGAGCTGACCATCGGCGTGGCGCCGACGGTCTCGATCCTCGTGACGCTCGCCGCCTTCGCCGGGCTCACGCTGACGCTGCGGCGCACGACGGTCGGCGTCGCCATGCGCGCGGCGGCGGAGGACCTCGAGATGCTCCAGCTTCTCGGCGTCAGGGCCAACCGGGTGGTGGCGACGGCCTTCGCGCTCTCGGGGCTGCTGGCCGGGGTGGCCGCCGTGATCTGGACGGCGCAGCGCGGCTCGGTGGACCCGATGATGGGCTTCTTCCCGGTGCTCAAGGCGTTCATCGCCACGGTGCTCGGGGGCTTGGGCAGTCTTGGCGGGGCCGTGCTCGGGGGCTTCGCGGTCGGCTTTCTGGAGGTGATGGCGCAGGCCTTCCTGCCGCCGGCGCTGGCGCCCTACCGCGACGCGGTGGTGT
>CAYGUQ010000487.1:0-3545 GCA_964352995.1 uncultured Rhodobacterales bacterium | reverse complement strand
CGTTCGCCCTGGCCGTCGCGGTCGCGCGGCAGCGCCGGAGGGTCCGCGTCGCCGGAGCGCTGGCCGCCGCGCTGGCGGCGGGCGCCGTCCTCGCCGCCGCGGCGGCCGTGTCGACGGAGGCGCCGCGCTTCTCGGGCTTCAACTTCTCGGGCGGACTGAGCGTCTCGTCCTCGCTCATCTGCCTCGGCCTCGCGCTCAGCATGTATCACGGCGCGCAGGTCGCCGAGGTCATGCGCGCCGCGGTGCTGGCGGTGCCGGATGGGCAGCGGGAGGCGGCGGCGGCGCTGGGCCTCGGTCCGTGGACCGCGGCGCGGCTGGTGGTCATCCCGCAGGCGCTGCGCCTGATGGCGCCTCCAATGGCGAACCAGTACGTCAACCTGCTCAAGAACACCTCGATCGGCCTGCTCATCGGGTACTCGGACCTGACCTCGGTGATGAACACGGCGACCAACCAGACGTTCCGCCCCATCGAGCTCATGTCGATCTGCCTGCTCTTCTACGTCGGCGTCGGCCTGACGGCGGCGCGGGGCGTGCGGCTGCTCGAGGGGAGCGGCGCGCGTGGCTGAGCGGATGCGCCTGCAGGCCCTTGCCGGGAGCGCCGCGCTGAAGCGGCTGTTCGGGGACCCGCTGAGCGCGGCGGCGAGCGTCCTGTGCATCGGCGCGGCCTTGATCCTGGCGCCGTCGCTCGTCGACTGGGCGCTCTTCTCGGCGGTCTGGCGCGCCGACGATCCGGCGCTTTGCGCGGCGCCGGGCGCCGGGGCGTGCTGGGGCTTCATCCGCGAGAAGTTCGCCCTCATCCTCTTCGGGGCCTATCCCCACGACCAGATCTGGCGTCCGGCGCTGGGCTGCGCGACGGTGCTGGCGACGGTCGCAGCGCTGGCGGTGCTCGGATGGCCGATGCGCTGGACCGCGGCGGCGGGGGTGTCGGCCTTCGTCGTGCTGGCGGCGCTGCTCGACGGCCGCCCGCTCGGTCTTGAGGCGGTGGACAGCGTCCGCTGGCATGGTCTGGCCATCGTGGCGCTGCTCGGCGTGTTCAGCATCGCCGCGGCGCTGCCGCTCGGCCTGCTGATCGCGCTCGCCCGGCGCGACGGCCACCCTGACCTCAGATACGCCGCGACGGCCTATGTCGAACTATTGCGGTCGGCGCCGCTCGTCATCGTGCTCTTCTTCGGCATCTTCATCTTTCCGCTGATGACGCCGCCGGGACTGAGGCTCGATCCCGTGATGGCGGCGCTGCTGGCGCTGACGATGTTTCACGCGGCCTATTTCGCCGAGGATTTCCGCGGGGCGCTGGCGTCGGTCGACGCCGGACAGCCCGAGGCGGCCGCCGCGCTGGGGCTGCGCTATGCTGAGCGCGTGCGCCTCGTGGAGCTGCCGCAGGCCTTCGCGCTCGCCACCCCCTCGCTCACCAACACGATCATCGGCGGCTTCAAGGACACGTCGCTCGTGGCGGTGGTGGGCGTGTTCGACCTGCTGGCGACCACGCGCATGGCCTACAGCGACCCGGCCTGGCAGCGCCATGCCCTCGAAGGTCTCATCTTCGTCGGCGCACTCTACCTGACCGCATGTTGGGCAGTGGCCCGCCACAGCGCCTTTCAGGAGCGCAAATCAGCAGTTTGGCGCGCGCCGAGGCGCGAATCGTCACAAAAACAATAAGGGTATACCTGTATACTTGTGTCACCGTTAATCAGAGGGTGACACCCATGCTTCGCAAACACGCCACATGCATCGCGGCGCTCGCCGCGGCGACGGTCGCGGCCTCGGCCGGAGAATCGCGCGCAGGCCTCATCATGGACGAGATTCGTGACGGCGGCGCCGTGATCTGCCTGACGAACTCGAACTCGCCGGGCTTCTCGACGCCCGACAGCGCAGGCAGCTTCCAGGGGTTCAACGCCGAGTTCTGCCGCATGGCCGCCGCCGCCATCTTCGGCGACGCCTCGCGCGCCGACATCAGGGGCATCGGCTTCTCCGACAGCATGAAGACCATCGTCGCCGGCGGCGCGCACATGGCTTCACGCAGCATCACCCGCACCGGTACGCGAGACGCCGATCCGGGCATGGCCTTCGTCGTGACGACCTTCTTCGACGGGCAGGGCTTCATGGTGCCGCGCACGCTCGACGTGCAGTCCGCAGCCGAACTCGACGGCGCGACCATCTGTGCGGAGGAGGGATCCACCACGCTCCAGAACGTCGCCGACTGGTTCGGCGACCGCAACCTGAGCTACCGGATCGAGAACATCGCCGACAAGACCGCGAGGCTGCAGGCGTTCTTCAGCGGCAAGTGCGACGTGCTCTCCTCCGACCTCACGGCGCTCTCGGCCGACCGCCTGCTGGCCCCCGACCCGACAGCCTATCGCCTGCTGCCCGACGTCATCTCCAGCGAACCGCTGACGCTCGTCGCGCAGCCCGACCAGGCGCTCGAGTCGACGCTGTTCTGGGGCTTCCAGGTGATGCTCGCGGCGGAGCGCTACGACGTCACGTCCGCCAACATCGACGAGGTCGTCGCCACGCTCGATCAGCAGCCCGCCGCGGTGCGACGCATGTTCGGCGCAGACGCGGCCATGGGCGACATGGCGGCCAAGCTGGGCATCGCGCCCGACTGGGCGGTGGCCGTCATCCGCGACGTCGGCAACTACGCCGAGGTCTTCGAGCGGACCGTCGGCGCCGACACGCCCATGGCGATCGTCCGGTCGGACACGCCCAACCGCCTGTCCACCGACGGCGGCCTTCACTACGCGCACCCCATCCGATAGCCGGGAAAGGAGCATCGGCATGAATCGTCCCGTTTCGAACCGCCGCCGGGCGGCGCGACCCAACCCGGTCCTGCACGCCCTTCGCCGGGCCCTCGCGACCTGGTCGCCCCGCGGCGCAGCGGCGCGCCGCCGGCTGCTCGCCATGCGCCCGCAGGGCGCGGAGCGCGAGACCTCGCTCGAAATGCGGCCCGCGGACCCCGTGTTCGACCGTGCGGACTGGGTGGCCGCATGGATCGATCCGCGCCATGAGGTCACGTCCGCCGACGGCCTCGTCACTGCGGTGCGAGGCGTGACCGTGCAGGGGCGCCCGATCTGGCTCGTCCGCCCGATCGGCGGCGCGCGCGCCTATCACTCCTCCGCCGACGATCCGTTCGAGGCCATTGCGGAAGGCGCCGACGCCCTCGCCCGTCGCCGCGCCTTCAGGCGGTGCGAGCGCACGTCGGAGGCGCTCCGCGAGGTCGTGCGAGACCTCCGCATGTTCCGCGTCCGCCAGAGCTTCGACTTCGACGACGTGGACGCATCGCCGCTGTGCCGCGAGGGGGTGGAGGGCTTTCTGCGCGCCTGCGGCATTCCCGGCTGGCGCCGCTATCCCGGCTGGCTGGTGGCGTGGCTGTCTCTGCTGGATCCGCAGGTTCATTACGTGATCTGGCAAGGGCACCTGAGGCGCGTGGCCGAGACCGGCCCCACCCTCGATCACGCCTCCGTCGTCGGCGCCTCCTGACGCCGTCGCGAAGGCCGTCGCCCCCGCCGCTCGCCGAGATGCGGGCTGCGGAGCGGGCGGCGCCTACGCCC
>CAYGUQ010000486.1:1961-3552 GCA_964352995.1 uncultured Rhodobacterales bacterium | reverse complement strand
CCGCTCGACGGGGCGGACGTCGTCGCCTTCGCGGGCATCGGGCGGCCGGAGAAGTTCTTCCAGACGCTTAGGGCCCTCGGCGCGCGGCTCGTCGCGGCGCACGCCTTTCCCGACCATGCGCCCTATGCGCCGCGCATCCTGCGCCGGATGATCGACGAGGCGCGCGCGGCCGACGCGATGCTGGTGACGACGGAGAAGGACGCCGCGCGGCTGCCGGCGGCCTTCCGGTCTCAGGTCCTCGCCCTGCCGGTGCGTCTGTCATGCGACAACGCGGCGGCGTTCGAGGCGCTGATCGACAGGATCGCGGCGCTTTCCTCGCAGTCGTGACGCGCCGCGCCGCGCGCGCCGGCCTGCTCTGCGGCGTTGTCGCCGCCCTGGGAGCTCAGCGCGGCGCGCATCGCGGCGAGGCCGCCGCGCAGGTCGGCCGCGGCCTCCGCCGCGCCGCGACCGGTGACGAGGGCCATCGTCGCGCACATCGCCTCAGCCGCGCCATGCAGCGCGGCGAGGGCCGCGTCGCGCGTCTCGCGGCCGGTCTCCGTCAAGAAGATCTGCTTGCCGCGGCCGTCGCGCGGGTCGGGGCGCATCGTGAGGCACTTCATCCGCGCAAGGCAGGCGAGCGTGTTGGTCAGGCTCGCCTTGGGAATGCCGAGCGCGCGCGCGACCCGCATCGGCGAGGCGACGCTGGCGTTCTCGCACAGGTGGTCGAGGACGATGAAGGTCGAGAGCGACAGACCCTTGGGCAGAAGCTGCTCCGCATAGGCGCGACTCATCTGGGCCGTCGCGGAGAGTTCGGCGAGAATTTCGCGGATCGGGCAGGCGCCCTCTCCGTCATGTTCGACGGGGGATCGCTCACGCGCGACCCTGGCTGACAGCGGCTTGGCTGGTGCGCTCATGTCTCGGCTCCGACTGTGGTGCAGTTCGGAACCTGACCATTGCGCGATGAAACCCGCCTTGACCGACGTCAATCGCTTCGGCGGATGCTCAGACGGGCCTCACCACCAGGCGTCGGGGCGCTGGCGGGCGCCGGCTGCGCTCTCGAGCGCGTACGCGTCGTTCAGCAGCGCCGCCTCGCCCCAGGGCCGGCCGATGAGCTGGAGGCCCAGCGGCAGCCCGGCCTCGTTCATCCCCGCCGGCACCGAGATCGCCGGCAGCCCCGCGAGGTTCACCGTCACGGTGAAGACGTCGTTGAGATACATCGCGACCGGGTCGTCCCCGCCGACCTCGCCGAGCGCGAAGGCGGCCGAGGGCGTCGCGGGCGTGAGGATGGCGTCCACGCCGGCCTCAAAGGCCTGCTCGAAGTCGCGCCGAATGAGCGTGCGGACCTTCTGGGCGCGCAGGTAGTAGGCGTCGTAGTAGCCGGCGCTGAGCACATAGGCGCCGATCATGACGCGCCGCTTTACCTCCGCGCCGAAGCCCTCCGCGCGGCTGCGCTCGTAGAGGTCGGTCATGTCGTCGCCGGGCTGGAGGTCCGCGCGGAGCCCGTAGCGCACGCCGTCGTACCGCGCGAGGTTGGACGACGCCTCGGCCGGCGCGATGATGTAGTAGGCGGGCAGGGCGTATTTCGTGTGCGGCAGGGAGATGTCGACGATCT
>CAYGUQ010000486.1:0-1861 GCA_964352995.1 uncultured Rhodobacterales bacterium | reverse complement strand
CCCGCCTGGTCGAGCGAGGAGGCGAAGGCGACGACCCCCCAGCGCGAGCAGCGGCCGTAGGTCGGCTTCAGGCCGACGATGCCGGTGAAGGCCGCCGGCTGGCGGATCGAGCCGCCGGTGTCGGTGCCGGTGGCGGCGAGGCAAAGGTCGGCGCTCACCGCCGCGGCCGAGCCGCCGGAGGAGCCGCCGGGCGTCAGCGGCCGGTTGTCGCCCCGCCGCCGCCAGGGCGAGGCCACCGGGCCGTAGGCGGAGGTCTCGTTGGACGAGCCCATCGCGAACTCGTCCATGTTCAGCTTGCCGAGCATCACGGCGCCGTCGTCCCACAGCTTGCGGGTGACGGTGCTCTCGTAGGGCGGCAGGAAGCCGCGCAGGATGTCGGAAGCCGCCTGGGCCCGGACGCCCTCGGTGCAGAACAGGTCCTTGATCCCGACCGGCACGCCGCACATCGCCGGCGCGTCGCCGGCCTTCAGCCGGGCGTCGGCGGCGTCGGCCATGGCCAGCGCCTTCTCGGGCGTCTTCGTGACGAAGGCGTTGAGCGCGTCGGCGGCGTCGATCGCCGCGACGCAGGCCTCGGCGATCTCGCGGGCGGTGAAGTCGCCGCGGCGCAGGCCGTCCCGCGCCTCGGCGATGGTGAGGGCGTTGAGCGCGGTCATTCCACCACCTTCGGCACGGCGAAGAAGCCTTCGCGGGTGAGCGGCGCGTTGGCGAGCACGGCGTCGCGGGCGTCGCCCTCGGTCACCACGTCCTCGCGCATCCTGAGCGCCATCGGGGTGACGGAGGTCATCGGCTCCACGCCGTCGACGTTCACCTCGGCGAGCTGCTCGGCGAAGGCCAGGATGCGCGAGAGCTCCTGCGCCATCGGCGCGAGATGATCCTCGTCCACGCGGATGCGCGCCAGATGCGCCACGCGCCGCACCGTCGCCTCGTCGACCGCCATGCCGTTCCCCCGAACCCTGAGACGGTCGAGGGGTTAGCCCGCCGGAGCCTCTTTCGCAACGGGCGCCGCGCCATGGCCCATCCATGCGAAGAGCAGCGTGCCCAGCACGCAGCCGTTCAGGATGTGCCACATGAAGTGCGTGCCGGTCGGGAAGCCCTCGCACACCGCCATGTCGAGCGAGCGGAAGGTGAGCGAGGCGGTGAAGAGAGCCGCGGCGCCAAGCAGCCACCAGCCGACGCGATGGCGCCGCGCCAGCAGCAGCGCGCCGCAGAGCCCCAGCGCGACGAGCGCCGGCAGATAGCCGACCGCCGGCTGCATCGCCTCGGGCAGCGCGCCGCGGGCGGCCGCGCGCAGGCCGCTCGCGAAGAACAGAAATCCCGCGGCCAGGGCGATCGCCTCCGCCGCGCGCGCCCCGAAGTAGCGCCAGATCGAGAGGCCGAAATAGGTCACGATGAAGAGCAGGATCGGGATGACGTCCGCCGCGCCCGCCCAGCGCTGGGCGAAGGTGTGAAAGAGGGTCGAGCCGACGCCGACGGCCGCCGTCAGGCAGATCAGCGCCGTCATCGGCCAGTCCAGCCGCCCCCGCGCCTTCGCCGCCCGCCAGGCGAGCCACGCCGCGAGCAGGAAGGCGCCGTTCGTCACGGCGTTGAGCGGCTCGGCGAGCAGGCCCGGCCCGAGACGCTCGCAGTAGATGTCAACCGGGGCGGTCCAGTCCATCGCGATCTCCGCACGTCGCGGTCGGCGCCGCGCCGACCGGATTTCAACCGCGAGAGGATAGCCGCCTCTGCGCTCCCGCCAACCGCCGCCGCTACACGGCTGCGTCAGACACCGCGCCCCCTACGCCCGCCTCGGGGTCGAGCGCGGCGAGCATGTCGGCGAAACGCGCGCCCTGCACGGCCACATGGCCGCGGCGACGGCCATGCG
>CAYGUQ010000485.1:0-3553 GCA_964352995.1 uncultured Rhodobacterales bacterium | reverse complement strand
ACACCACCTCGCAGAACCCGCATGTGATCCGCCTGCTGATGGGCGCCTTCGTGCTCGGCATCCCCGAGCACAAGCTGCGCGTCGTGGCGCCGGACGTCGGCGGCGGCTTCGGCACCAAGATCTACCACTACGCCGAGGAGGCCTTCGTCACCTTCGCGGCGAAGAAGCTCAACAAGCCGGTGAAGTGGACCGCCTCGCGCTCGGAAGCCTTCATGTCGGACGCGCAGGGCCGCGACCACGTGACAAAGGTGGAGCTGGCGCTGAACGAGAACCACGAGTTCACCGCGCTGCGCTGCCTGACCTACGCCAACATGGGCGCCTATCTCAGCACCTTCGCACCCTGCATCCCGACCTGGCTGCACGGCACGCTGCTGGCGGGCAACTACCGCACGCCGCTGATCTTCACGAACGTCAAGGCGGTGTTCACCAACACCGTGCCGGTCGACGCCTATCGCGGCGCGGGCCGGCCCGAGGCGACCTATCAGCTGGAGCGCGTCATCGACAAGGCGGCGCGCGAGCTCGGCGTGTCGCCGGTCGAGCTGCGCAAGAAGAACTTCATCAAGCCCGACCAGTTCCCGTACCAGACCCCCGTCGCGGTGGTCTACGACACCGGGGACTACGACGCGACGATGGACAAGGTCGTCGAGATGGCCGACCTCGCCGGCTTCGAGGCCCGCAAGGCGGAGGCCAAGACCCGCGGCAAGCTGCGGGGCCTCGGCTTCGCGCACTACATCGAGGCCTGCGGCATCGCCCCGTCCTCGCTGGTGGGCGCGCTCGGGGCCCGGGCCGGCCTCTACGAGGCGGCGACGGTGCGGGTGAACCCGACCGGCTCGGTCTCTGTGTTCACCGGCTCGCACTCCCACGGCCAGGGCCACGAGACGACCTTCGCGCAGGTGGTGGCCGACATGCTCGGCATCCCCGAGGACCAGATCGACATCGTCCACGGCGACACCAACCGCGTCCCCTTCGGCATGGGCACCTACGGGTCGCGCTCGCTGGCGGTCGGCGGCTCGGCGATCGTGAAGTCGGTCGAGAAGATCGTGAGCAAGGCCAAGAAGATCGCGGCGCATCTTCTCGAAGCCTCCGAAGCGGACATCACGTTCGAGGACGGTCAGTTCAAGGTGGCCGGCACCGACAAGGCGAAGGCTTTCGGCGAGATCGCGCTGGCGGCCTACGTGCCCCACCAGTACCCGATCGAGGAGATCGAGCCGGGGCTGGAGGAGACCTCCTTCTACGACCCGAAGAACTTCACCTACCCCTCGGGCGGCTACGCCTGCGAGGTCGAGGTGGACCCCGAGACGGGCGTCGTGAAGGTCTGCGCGTTCCATGCGGCCGACGATTTCGGCAACCTCGTGAATCCGATGATCGTCGAGGGCCAGATCCACGGCGGCGTCGCGCAGGGCATCGGACAGGCGATGCTGGAGCACTGCGTCTTCGACGCCGACGGCCAGCCGCAGGCGGGCTCCTACATGGACTACGCCATGCCGCGCGCCGCCGACGTGCCGATGGTCAACATCGACTCCTCGTGCAACACGCCCTGCACCCACAACCCGCTGGGCGTGAAGGGCTGCGGCGAGGCCGGGGCCATCGGTTCGCCGCCCGCCTTCGTCAACGCGGTGATCGACGCGCTCGCCGAGCGCGGCGTGACCCACATCGACATGCCGCTGACGCCGCAGGCGGTCTGGAAAGCCATCCACGGCGCCAGCGCCGTCGCCGCCGAGTGAGGGACTGACCCATGTACGCCTTCGACTATGTGAAACCCGCCTCCGTCGCCGACGCCGTCAAGGCGCTCTCGGCGGAGGACGCGCAGCCGATCTCCGGCGGGCAGACGCTGATCCCGACGCTCAAGCAGCGCCTCGGCCAGCCCTCCGCGCTGGTGGACCTCACCAAGATCGCCGATCTGGTGGGGATCGAGGTCGGCTCCGACAGCGTGCTCGTGAAGGGCGCCACCACCCATGCGGCGGTTGCGGCCCATGAGGGCGTGATGAAGGCCATCCCCGGCCTCGCCGCGCTCGCCGCCCATATCGGCGATCCGCAGGTGCGCAACCGCGGGACCATCGGCGGGTCGGTCGCCAACAACGACCCCGCGGCCTGCTATCCGGCCGCGGTGCTGGGCCTCGGCGCGACGGTGCTTACCGACCGCCGCGAGATCGCCGCAGACGACTACTTCCAGGGCATGTTCACCACCGCGCTGGAGGAAGGCGAGATCGTGACCGGCGTGCGCTTCCCGATCCCGGAGAAGTCGGCCTACGCGAAGTTCGTGCAGCCCGCCTCGCGCTTCGCGCTCACGGGCGTCTACGCCGCGAAGGTCTCGGGCGGCGTGCGCGTCGCCGTCACCGGCGCGTCGGAGGGCGGCGTGTTCCGCTGGGCCGAGGCCGAGGCGGCGCTCGCCTCGAACTGGTCGCCCGAGGCGGTCGAGGCGCTCGCCGCCCCCGCCGCCGACGGCATGATCGGGGACATCCACGGCGCCCCCGACTACCGCGCGCACCTTGTGAAGGTGATGACCAAGCGCGCCGTCGCCGCCGCCTGATCCGGCGGGCGCCCGCCCGCCGTCGAGCCGACCAGCCGCCGCCGATGCAGATCGGCGGCGGTTTTTTGCGCCATGTCGCGCGCGCGTCTCAGGCGGGGAGCATTCCTCGCCGGGCCTCAGCGCGGCGACGCCCCCGCCGCGGCGAGCGTCTCGACGAAGGCGCGGCTGAGCGAGGCCCCCTCGCGCCCGGGGTCGTGGGCGGCGTAGAAGACCGAGCGGAACGACCAGTCGTTGGGCTTCAGCGCCCGCATCCGGCCCAGCCGCTCCCACATCGCGCCGCGATGGGCCGGCAGGAAGCCGAGCCAAGCCCCTGACAGCACGAGGATCTCCTGCGCCTCCATGCCGCCGACCACCGCCCGCGCCGTGACCCGGCCGAGGCGATAGGTGTCGTCGAAATGCATGTAGCTGCGCACCGAGAAGGCGGCCTTCACGAAGTCGCCCTGCCCCAGTTCTGCGTCCGGCCGCCCGAACCACGGATGGTCGCGGCCGCAGTAGAGGTGATGCGTCTCCGAGGCGAGTTCGCGATAGGCGAGCCCCGGCAGCGGCTGGAAGGCGGGGCCGACGATCACGTCGCGCTCGCCGGAGAGCAGGCTCTTCTGGAGCCCCGCCGGCGTGTCGGTCTCCAGCGCCACCACGACGTCGGGGCGCTCAGCGGCGAAGCGGCCCAGCGCGCCGGGAAGATCGATGGCGTCGAAGGTCGAGACCGTGTCGATGGCGCCGATGCGCAGCCGCGCCGTCCGGGGCCCATGAACGCGGTCCATCGCGGCGGCGAAGCGGTCGAGCTGGCCGAAGAGCGCCTGCGCGGCGGCGTAGGTCTCCTCCCCCGCCGCGGTCAGCCTGAAGCCGCGCCGCCCCCGCTCGCAGAGCCTTGAGCCGAGCTTGGCCTCCAGGGCGCTCAGGTGGGCGCTGAGCGTGGACTGGGCCATGTTCAGCGCGATCTGGGCGCCCTTGAAGCCGTTGCAGTCGGCCACGGCGCAGAAGATGCGCAGGAGCCGCAGGTCGACGTCGCTCAGTCTGCGCATA
>CAYGUQ010000484.1:0-3557 GCA_964352995.1 uncultured Rhodobacterales bacterium | reverse complement strand
CGGTCGAACAGTTTCTGCGCGATCTCGGCGCGGGTCTCGGCGTCGGCGGTGGCGGTGAAGGCGGCGGTCTGCACGCCGCCGAGGCTCTCCCGCAGGTCGCCGATGCGCAGGTAGTCGGGGCGGAAGTCATGGCCCCACTGGCTGACGCAATGCGCCTCGTCCACCGCCAGCAGGGTTATGCGGGCGCGGCGCAGCAGCGGCCCGGAGACGGCGACGCGCTCCGGCGCCATGTAGAGCAGCTTGAGGCGACCGTGATCCAGCGCCTCGAAGATCTCCTCCTGCTCCTCGGGGCTGTTGGCGGAGGTGAGCGCGGCGGCGGGCACGCCGGCGGCCTGCAGGGCGCGCACCTGATCCCGCATCAGCGCGATGAGCGGCGACACGACGACGGTGAGGCCGTCGCGCGCCAGCGCCGGCAGCTGGTAGCACAGCGACTTGCCGCCGCCCGTGGGCATGATCGCCAGCACGTCGCGCCCGGCGATGACCGCCTCGACGATCTCGCGCTGGCCGGGGCGGAAATCCTCGAAGCCGAACACGGTCTTGAGCAGGGCGCGGGCGTCGTGCATGGCGGGGGCTGGCGTCCTCGGCTGCGTGTCTTGCGGCGTCTCTGGCGGCGCGGCGCGGGCCATGCGGCGGACCGCCCGCGCCCCCGGTATCCCATCTGGCGGGCTGCGGCGCCAGCCCCGCCTGAACATCGTTAACTGGTTGACATGACGTAATAAACCACGATTGCCCGCGACTTTCCGAAAAATTTGAGCCAAAGTCTCACGCATCGAGCCAGCCACGGAGCAAGGCCATGACCGCGAACGCCACCTTTCAGGACGCCGACGCCCGCGCGATGATCCGGGCCGATCTGGAGCGGCTGGGCGGCCCGGCGCGGGCGCGCTACCGGGCTGCGCTGCGCCGCCTGCTGCGCGAGGCGCGCGACGAGCGCGGCCCGGCGCGGCAGGCGCGCACCGACATCACACAGGAGGACATGGCGATGCTGGCGGTTGGCGGTCTCGCCGTCGCGACGGCCGCGATACTCGGCGGGCCGGCGGCGGGCGCGCTGGCGGGGGCCTGCGCGGCCGGCGCGCTGGCGCTGGCGATGATCCGCGGCGAGAGCGGCGCGCCCCGCCCGGCGCCGCGCTTCCTCGAGGACGACCACCCCGCGGCGATGGCGATCTCGCTGCACCGCGCGGCTCTGGCGGAGTCGCGGCGCGACTACTACGCCGGCCCGACGAAGCCCCGGAGCTGAGCCGCAGGCCGAGAGCCGCCTGCGCGAATGGCCTGCGCCTGCATCGTCTGCCGCGCCGCGCGGCCCGCGTTCTTCGTGGAGGTCGGGGGCCGGCGCTATTTCCGCTGCGCGGCGTGCGAGGCGACCTTTCTCGACCCCGCCCAGCGCCTCGGGATCGCGGCCGAGCGGGCCCACTACGCCACCCATCGCAACGATCCCGAAGACGGGGCGTACCGACGCTTCCTCTCGCGCCTCGCGAACCCGCTGCTGGCGGCGACCGCGCCCGGCGCCGAGGGGCTCGATTTCGGCTGCGGGCCCGGCCCGGCGCTGGCGGCGATGCTGGACGAAGCGGGGCGGCGCATGACGCTCTACGATCCCGCCTATGCGCCGGACCCCACCGCCCTCGCCCGCAGCTACGACTTCATCGCCTGCGCCGAGACGGCGGAGCATTTCTTCGACCCGGCGGGGGAGTTCGACCGGCTCGGCGCGCTGCTGAGGCCCGGCGGCGTGCTCGGCGTGATGACCTGCTTCCAGACCGACGACGCCCGCTTCGCAGGCTGGCGCTACCGCATGGACCCCACCCATGTCGTCTTCTACCGCGCGGCGACGCTGCGCGCCGTCGCCGCGGCGCGCGGCTGGACCTGCGAGGTTCCGGTGAAGGACGTGGCGCTGATGCGGGTGTGACGCGGCCGCTCCGGGACTTCCCGCCGAGACGGCGGGCGCCTTCTCGCGCCGCGCGAGGCTTGTCCCGATCGGCGCGGCCCACGCCGGCGCCATCCTCTGACCCGGTCTGCGGCTGCGGCGGGAGGTCGCCGGACTTCCGAAAAGCAGAAAAGCCGCCGCGCTTTCCGGCGCGGCGGCTTTGGTCGACTCGCCCAGCGCCCGGTCTCAGTCGGCGGTGAGCAGGGGCGTCTCGTCGCGCTTGAGGCGCTTGGCGTCAGGCTCGGGATAGTCGAGCGCCAGCGCGCCGTCCTTCACAACGACGCGGACAAGGCCGCCCTTCGTGAGCTTGCCGAACAGCAGTTCCTCGGCGAGCGGCTTCTTGACGTACTCCTGGATGACCCGGCCCAGCGGCCGGGCGCCCATCTTGTCGTCGTAGCCCTTGTCGCCGAGCCACTGGGCCGCCTCGGGCGTGAGCTCGATGCTCACGCCGCGGTCGAGCAGCTGGGCCTCGAGCTGCAGCACGAACTTCTCCACGACCTGCAGGATCACCTCGCGCGGCAGCGGCGCGAAGGAGATCACGGCGTCGAGGCGGTTGCGGAATTCCGGCGTGAACATCTTCTCGATGGCCGCCAGATCCTCGCCCTCGCGCCGCTCGCGGCCGAAGCCGATCGCAGCCTTGGCCTGCTCGGCGGCGCCGGCGTTCGACGTCATGATCAGGACGACGTTGCGGAAATCCACCTTGCGGCCGGTGTGGTCGGTCAGCTTGCCGTGGTCCATCACCTGCAGAAGGATGTTGTAGACGTCCGGATGCGCCTTCTCGATCTCGTCGAGCAGCAGCACGACGTGCGGGTGCTGGTCGACGGCGTCGGTCAGCAGGCCGCCCTGGTCGAAGCCGACATAGCCCGGCGGCGCGCCGATCAGCCGCGAGACGCTGTGCTTCTCCATGTACTCCGACATGTCGAAGCGCTTCATCTCGACGCCCATGACGTCGGCGAGCTGCTTGGCCACCTCGGTCTTGCCGACGCCGGTGGGGCCGGCGAAGAGGTAGCAGCCGATGGGTTTCTCGGGCTCGCGCAGGCCCGCCCGGCTCAGCTTGATCGCCGAGGCAAGCGCCACGATGGCCTGATCCTGCCCGAACACCACGCGCTTGAGGTTGGCCTCGAGGTCGCGCAGCATCTCGCCGTCGTCCTTGGAGACGGATTTCGGGGGGATGCGGGCGATCTTGGCGACGACGGCCTCGATCTCCTTGGCGGTGATGGTCTTCTTGCGCTTGCTGGCCGAGAGCAGGTGCTGCGCCGCGCCGGCCTCGTCGATCACGTCGATCGCCTTGTCGGGCAGCTTGCGGTCGTGGATGTACTTCGCGGAGAGGTCCACGGCGACCTTGATCGCGTCCGCGGTGTAGCGGATGTCGTGGTGCTCCTCGAAATAGGGCTTGAGGCCGCGCAGGATCTTCACCGCGTCGTCCACCGACGGCTCGTTGACGTCGATCTTCTGGAAGCGGCGGCTGAGCGCGCGGTCCTTCTCGAAGTGCTGGCGGTACTCCTTGTAGGTCGTGGAGCCCATGCAGCGCAGCGAGCCCGACTGGAGCGCGGGCTTCAGCAGGTTCGACGCGTCCATCGCGCCGCCGGAGGTCGCGCCGGCGCCGATGACGGTGTGGATCTCGTCGATAAACAGCACCATC
>CAYGUQ010000483.1:0-3579 GCA_964352995.1 uncultured Rhodobacterales bacterium | reverse complement strand
CCCTGAACGGGCGCCGCCCTTGCGCCTCGCGGCTCCCTTTCCGCGTCGTGAAGATGCGCTTCAGCTCGCCGTAGCCCTCCAGCGGCGCGACGCCGCCGCAGCCGGCGGGGGCGCCGTCGAGCCACGCCACCACGAAGCGGACATTCGCCGCGACGAGTTCCTGCGGGGAGAACGCGAAGCGCACCTCCGCGGGATAGATCGAGGCGAGCTCCGCCTCGCTCTGGGCGATGAGGTCCAGCGCCTCGGGGCTCTCCACGGGCCACGGCGCGACCCTCAGGGCGACGGCCCCGCTCATCGCGCGGCCGCCCCCGGCTGCTCGAAATAGGCCTGCGCCGAGAGGAAGGCGGCCATGCGCGCGGCCTCGGCCCAGTCGCGCTCGCAGGCGCGCGCGCCGACCACGACCACCGCGTCGCCCGGCAGGCGCAGCGGGTCCAGAACGGCGCGCAGCGCCCGGCGGCCCTCCGCCTGGGGCGCGGTCTCCGCCGGGGCTCGACCGGCGCCGCGGAACGCCACGCCATGCGCCGCGGCCAGCGCGCCGACCATGTCGGCGGGGTCCTGCTCGGGTCCGGTCAGCAGCAGCCGGTCGCAGCGGGCGAGCCCGCGGAGCTTCTCGACGCGGTCCGCCGGCAGGGCGACAGTCCGCGTCAGCCGCAGGGCCAGCGCCTCGGCGGTGAACAGGAACGCCACGACGTCGCGCCCCGAACCCAGCAGGATCGAGGCGTAGGCGGGATAGGCGAGCCCAAGCTCCTGCGCCCGCAGCACCCGCCGCCGGATGACCTCGATCGGCAGGCGCGGAACCAGCGCGGCGCGCGCCGTCCGCCAGCAATGGGCGCGCCAGCTCCGCCCCGGGTCCAGCGGCGGCCCCTGATTGTGCCCGATCAGCGAGACGGGGTCGCCCGGCAGCCTGCTCAGCCGCGTCCGCGGCGTCTCCGCCGTCACGCCGCCTGCTCCAGGGCCTCTTTCTTCATGAACATGATCGCGCGGTCCTTCTCCGAGAATTTTAGCGGCGTGTCGGCGAGCGCGAAGGCGACGGCGCCGGACGACGACACCTTCGCCACCACGACCGGCGCCTCGTCGCCCTCCGCCTCAGCGGTCTCGGAGAGACCGGCGCGCTCGCCGGGGTCCAGCAGGGCGAGCCGCCAGCCGGCGCGCAGCCGCGCGCTCAGCGCCTCGCTGTCCCAGCCGTCGCCCATCAGCACCCGGCCGCGGGCCGCGGGGCGCAGGCCCTCGCCGTCGGCGGTGCGGTGGCTGGCGAGCTGGACGGTGTTGCGCGCCCCGAGCTCCGGCCCGAACTGCGAGCATACGAGCGCGTTGTAGGCGTCGTCGTCGCTGAGCGCGAGGACGTGCTGGTAGGCGCCGAGGTCGACCCGCTCGCCCGCCAGCTCCGACAGGATCTCGCCGGCGTAGACGGTGACACCCCCGGTCCGCCGCGCGGCGCGCAGGCGATAGGGGTTGTGGTCAGCGACCAGCACGGGCGCGCCCGCCTTGGCCAGCGTCGCCCCCAGCGCGGACGACCACGGCCCGGCGCCGACGATCAGCACGCCGTGCTCCGGCCCGCTCGCCAGCCCCAGCCGCTGCGCCAGCGGGCGCAGAGTGAAGCCGTGCGCGATGACGGTGGCGAAGACCACGGCGAAGGCCAGCGGCGTCAGCGCCTCGGCGTCCTCGTATCCGGCCTGGACCATCAGCCCGCCGAAGAGCCCGGAGACGGCCACCGCGACGATGCCGCGCGGCGCCACCCAGGCCACCAGCAGGCGCACGCGCCAGCTCAGCCCCGCGCCGATGGTGGCGACGAACACGCTGACGGGGCGCACGACGAACATCAGGACCGCGAGAAAGCCTGCCGCAGGCCAGCCCAGCGCCAGCAGCGCGGCGGGGTCGAGCGTCGCGCTGAGCACGACGAAAAGCCCGGAGACAAGCAGGACGGTGACGTACTCCTTGAGCCGCCGCACCTGGTCGATCTCCGCCAGGCCGGTGTTGGCGAGCGTGACGCCGAGCACCGTGACGGCGACGAGCCCGGCCTCCTTCTGCACGAGATTGGCCAGCAGGAAGGCCACCAGCGCCGCGGCCAGCACCAGCGGCCCCTTGATGAACTCCGGCGTGAGTCCGAGGTGGATCGCCTTGCTGATGCCGCGCCCCATGAGGTAGCCGAGCGCGGCCGATCCGGCGACGGCGCCGAGCGTCAGCAGCACCTCGCGCACCGCCAGCCCTTCCTCGCCCAGCCTGCCGTCCCCGATCACGCCCTCGCCGAGCAGCCCCGGCGCGCCGACCGCCGCCAGCGTGGCGATCTCGAAGACGATCACCGCCAGCATCGCGCCGACCGGGTCGTTGACGATGCCCTCCCATTTCAGGAGCGCGGCGGGCTCGTGGTGCAGCCGGGCCTGCCGCAGCAGCGGCATGATCACCGTGGGCCCGGTCACGACGAGGATGCCGCCGAAGAGCAGCGCCGTCGGCCACGAGAGATCCATGATGTAGACGCCGGCCAGCGCCGCGCCCGCCCAGGAAAGCGGCGCCCCGATGAAGACCAGCCGCCAGACGCCCGGGCCGACCTCGCGCAGATCCGAGATGCGCAGATGCAGGCCGCCCTCGAACAGGATGATCGCCACCGCGAGGCTGATCATGGGCTGCATGAGCGCCCCGAAATCCTGCTCCGGCGAGACCAGCCCGAGGCCCGGCCCCGCGATCAGGCCGGCGGCGGCGAGGAACACGATGCCCGGCGCCTTCACGCGCCACGCGAGCCACTGCGCCGCGACCGCGAGCGCGGCGATCAGCACGAGTTTCTCGATCAGGTCAGCTTCCTGCATCGACCGTCCCCCTTGAGACCACAATCCCCAACACGCCGGCGCGCGCAAGCGCCCGGCCCGCCGCCCCGTGGGCGGCGCGGCCGGCCTCCGGTCGCGCGGCGGCCGACGCGAAGCCGCAACGCGCGGGAAGGCGGAAAGGTTGAGCAAACGAGAGCGCCCCGCCGGCGCGGGCCGACGGGGCGCAATTCTCGATGGGCTTGCGCGCCGACAGGCGCAGCGGCGCCGCGTCACTCGACGAGGCCGTCTCCGCGCAGCAGCTCGTTGACCCGAACGTCCTCGGCCGAGAACGCGTCGCGCAGGATGTCGACGGCCTTCCAGGGCTGCGCGTCGCCGCACATGAAGACGTCGAACGCCCCGTAGCCGATCTCAGGCCACGTGTGGACGCTGATGTGGCTCTCGGCCAGCACCGCCACGCCGCTCACGCCCTGCGGCGAGAACTTGTGCGTATGGATGTGCAGCAGCGTCGCGCCGCAAGCAGTCACGCAGTCGCGAAACGCCTGCTGGATCCGGTCTTCGTCGTCGAGACCGGTCCCGCGCACGACCTCGATGATGAGATGCGTGCCCGCAAACGTCCTGCCATCCCGACGGATGAAGTGATCCTCGCGGTCCGCGTCGAAAACGTCGCGAACAACAATGTCTGCACCACGATCCTCGATCGTGTTTTCTCCCTCATGGGTGGCGCCTGTCTCCAGGTCCATCCCCAGTCGGAAGAGGTGCGCCGTATCCATGGCGGCCTCCCCTACCAGTAGACGATCCCAGCGGTCCCTTAGCGCCCCCC
>CAYGUQ010000482.1:1025-3597 GCA_964352995.1 uncultured Rhodobacterales bacterium | reverse complement strand
GCCGGCTCGCCCAGGCTGCGGCGCGCGGCGCCCCCGCCGCCTGGGCGAGCCGGCCGCCGATCCGCGTCGCGACCAGCGCCGGCGCCAGCGCGACGTTGGCGGGGCCGCGCAGGACGTCCCAGCCCATCGCCGCGCGATGCAGCCGCAGCGAGCCGCGCAGGCCGAAATGCGCCCTGACGAAGCCGTCGATCCGGCGCCGGCGCTCTTCGAAATACGCCCGCGCCGCCCGGTCGACCGCGGCGCGCAGCACGGCGTCTTCGGACTGCGTCACCTGGCCTGGCTCCATGGTTCTCGCGGCGAACGCGCGCCTTCCGTCAATACGCGACCGCGCCGCCGCGTTCCATGCCCCTCGCCGCCGCGCTGAATCGCTGATGACGGCGACGCGCTTCGCCCGGTATCGTCCGGCGTTCTTCCCCATGGCGGGCCGACATGATCGCGGACCTCGGAACCTTCGCTCCCTACGCGGCGCTGCTGCTGCTCGTCGCCGCCTTCGTGCTCTTCGTCGTCGAGATCAGGCCGGCGGAGGTGACGGCCTTCTGCGCCGCCGCCGCCGCGCTGGCGCTGGGGCTCGTGGACGCCGGCGACGTGCTCGCCGCCATCGCCAACCCCGCGCCGGCCACCATCGGCGCGCTCTTCGTGCTCAGCGCCGCGCTGGTCAGGACCGGCGTGCTCGAAGCCGCGACCGACCGGCTGGGGCGGCTGGCGGACCGCCGCCCGACCCTCGCCGTCGCCGCGTTCTTCGCGGCGGCCGCCGCGGCGTCCGCCTTCATGAACAACACGCCCGTCGTGATCGTGCTGATCCCCGTCGTCATCGGGCTGGCGGCGCGGGTCGGGGCCGCGCCGTCGCGCCTGCTGATGCCGCTGTCGTTCATGGTGATCCTCGGCGGCACCTGCACGATGATCGGCACCTCCACCAACCTGCTGGTGGACGGCGTGGCGCGCGACCTCGGCCTCGCGCATTTCGACCTCTTCGAGATCGCGCCGCTCGGCCTGATCGTCGCCGCGGTCGGCGGGCTCTTCCTCGCCGTCGCCGCGCCGAGGCTGCTGCCAGAGCGTCGCCCGGCGGGCGGCGACGCCCGCGCCCCGCGGGCGTGGCTCGCCGAGGTCTTCATCCCCGTCGGCTCGCCCTTCGTCGGGCGGCGGCCGGAGGACATCGAGGAGCTGCGGCGCGCCGGAGGCCGCGTCGTCGACGTCCTGCGCGGGGACGCCTCGCTGCGCCGCGACCTCGCCTCGACGACGCTGGAGGCCGGGGACGTCGTGGTCGTCAAGACGCGCGACGTCGAGCTGATGGGCTTCAGGGACGGCGTGGCGCGCGGCGCCGCGATCCCGGGGCTGGAGGCGGCGCAGGCCCGCCGCAGCGCGGTGGTCGAGGTGGTGGTCGGCCCCAACAGCCGCGTCGTCGGCCGTACGCTGCGGGCGCTGCGCTGGCGGCGCCGCTACGGCGTCTATCCGCTGGCGCTGCACCGCGAGGGCGAGACGCTCGGCGCGCGGCTGGAGGAGGCGCGCCTGGCGCCCGGCGACACGCTGCTGATCGACGGCGCGCCGGAGGACGCCGCGCGGCTCGTCGAGGAGGCGCGGCTGATCCCGCTGAACCCGCTCGCGGCGCGCGCCTTCCGCCGCCCCAAGGC
Source organism: uncultured Rhodobacterales bacterium (assembly GCA_964352995.1). GTDB lineage: Bacteria > Pseudomonadota > Alphaproteobacteria > Rhodobacterales > Rhodobacteraceae > Rubrimonas. The sequence goes on along the minus strand of CAYGUQ010000482.1, from coordinate 1,969 downwards.
GCCGCTGGCGCTGGGCGTGATGGCGGGCGTGGTCGGGCTCGCCGCCTTCGACGTCGCGCCGATCCTGCCGCTGGCGCTCATCGGCGTGGCGATCGTGCTCGTCACCGGCTGCGTCGACGCCGACGAGGGCTTCGGCGCGATGGACGGCAGGCTGCTCCTGCTGGTGGTCTCGATGCTGGTGCTGGGCGCGGCGATGGACCGGACCGGGGCGCTGGCTCTCGTGGTCGGCTGGCTCAGCCCGGCGCTGGAGGGCGCAAGCCCTCTGCTCGCCCTCGCGCTGATCTACGCCTTCACCTCGATCCTGACCGAACTGGCGACCAACAACGCCGTCGCGGTGCTGATGACGCCCATCGCCGTCGGCCTCGCGACGAGCCTCGGCTTCGATCCGCGGCCTTTCGTGGTGGCGGTGATGTTCGCCGCGAGCGCGAGTTTCGCCACGCCGATCGGCTACCAGACGAACACGCTGGTCCATAACGCGGGCGGCTACCGCTTCGCCGACTTCCTGCGCATCGGCCTGCCGATGAACATCGTCGTCGGCGCCGCGACCGTCCTCGCGATCCCGCTCTTCTGGCCGCTGAGCCCGCCGTGACGCCAGCCTGACGCCGTCGCGGCGCCGGGCCCTTGCGCAGGGCCCCGGCGCCCACGATCTCGCCGCCATGCGCGTCTGGCGCGTCGGGCTCGTCCGTCGCGCGCGCAGGGAGGACCGCCCGACCGTCAGGTCGGCGACAAGATGACCCACAGTCCCTTCGCGGCGCCGCCGACGGCTGCGCCGATGCCGATCACGCGGCTGCGCTGGATCGGCTTCGCCTTCACGCTCGCCCTGCTGCTGGCGACCATGGCGGCGCTCGGCCTTCGCGGCCTCAATTTCGGGCTCGACTTCACCGGCGGGGTGCTCGTCGAGGCGCGCGCGGCGGCGCCGCTCGACGCCGGCGACCTGCGCGCCG
>CAYGUQ010000482.1:0-1015 GCA_964352995.1 uncultured Rhodobacterales bacterium | reverse complement strand
ATGACTCACAGTCCCTTCGCGGCGCCGCCGCGCGCGCCGCGCTGGAGGCCGAGGGCCTGCCCGACGCCGCCGTGCAGCTCGGCGACGGGGGCCTGGCCGCCTTCGTGCGCAGCGGCGGCGCGAACGGCGCCGAGACGCTCGACCGCATCCGCGCGGCGATAGGGTCGAGCGCGGAGATCCGCAGCGAGGAGGCGGTGGGGCCCAAGGTCTCGGCCGAACTGCTTCGCCAGGGCGGGCTCGCGAGCCTCGCCGCCGTCGCGGCCATCGCCGTCTACGTCTGGCTGCGCTTCGAGGCGAAGTTCGGCGTCGCCGCCTTCGTCACGACGCTGCACGACGTGATCATGCTGGTCGGCCTCTACGCCGTCACCGGGCTCAGCTTCGACATGACCTCCATCGCCGCGCTGCTGGCGATCGCGGGCTACTCGATCAACGACACGGTGGTGGTGTTCGACCGCATCCGCGAGGCGCTCAGACGCGACAAGGCGGCGCCGGTGGGCGAGATCATCGACCGCGCGGTGACCGAGACGCTGCGGCGGACGCTGATGACCTCCGGCACGACCCTCGCGGCGAGCGTCTCGCTGATGGCGCTGGGCGGCCCGGTGCTGTTCGGCTTCGCCGCCGCGGTGAGCTTCGGCATCCTGATCGGCACCTACTCCAGCATCTTCGTCGCCGCGCCGCTGCTCCTGCACCTGCCGGGCGCCCTGCCCGGCCGGCCCGGCGCCTCGGGCCGTTACGACCTTGCGGAGGGCGCAGGCGCGGCGGCGGCGCAGGCCGGCCACGCGTCCCGGTGAGCTCCCCGGTCCATGCGGCGCCCGCCGGCGCTGCATGAACGATCCTTAATGCGGGCCGCAGGTCCGCTTCATGTCGGCCGCGCATGGTGGCGGCGATGGCGGCGACCGGCCGCCTTCGCTGTCAACGGAGGCACTCTTGATGAATTTGCGTCCCACCATGCGTTTCATTCGGCCTGCGGCGGCGCTGATGGTTGCGGCCGGGGGGGCGGGCTTGCTGGCCTGGT
>CAYGUQ010000481.1:0-3601 GCA_964352995.1 uncultured Rhodobacterales bacterium | reverse complement strand
TCAGCATCCCAATGATCTGCTCGTCACTGAAACGGCTCTTCCGCATGCCTTCATCTCCATCTCCGGAGAACAGGCTGACCCAGGATCGGCGGCGTCTCAGGGGGCAGGGTCGACAGCGTGTGATCAAGCGCCGAGTGTGACGCCCTTCAGAAGAACGACATCAACGGCTTGCGACCCCGATCGGCGTCGAGACTCCGCGCCGATCCACGAAAAAGTCGCTGTCCTACGTCCGCCCACGGTCCGCGCGACGGAGCCGCGGACTTCGCCATGCAACCTGTTGGTAAGCCGCTACGGTCGATAATGCAGATTGGGGGAGGGCGCCATGACCGAGCACGATATCGACAGGCTCATGAGTGATCCGGACGCCCTGCGCAAGCTGATCGACGAGTACGTCATTCTCAAGGAGACAGTCGAAAACAGCCCGCTTCACTTCGCCGTCTACGACCGTTGCAACCGGCTGGTCGCCTGGAACAAGACTTACGAAAGCAACTATCCGGAGGCCTTTAGGCGCCATCGCCGCGAGGGCGGCGCTGCCGATCTCTATTACGACGACCTCCTTCGGTCGATGTTGTCGCGAACCTTGCCAGCGGCCGAGGTGGAGGCGGAGGTTGCACGTCGCTTGACTTACCAACGAGACTGCAAGGGCGAAGAGAGCATTCGACAATATGGCGACCATTGGCTCCGCGTTCACAAGTATCGGCTGCCGTCGGGGGCGGTGGCAGGCCTTGCCGTGGACGTCACCGCGCTGCTGGCGCGGGAGCACGAACTGGAGGTCGCCAGGGCCGCCGCCGAAGCCGGCGTCCGGGCAAAGGCCGAGTTTCTGGCCACCATGAGTCACGAGATCAGAACGCCGATGAACGGCGTCATCGGGCTGGCGAGACTGCTCGGCGAGTCGACCCTGACCGCCGAGCAAGGCAAGTGCGTTTCGATGATCGCTCGCTCGGCGGAGGCGCTGCTCGAAATCATCAACGACATTCTCGACTTCTCGAAGCTCGAAGCCGACAAGATGACCGTCGTCATCGCGCCGATGGACGTCGCCGCCATCGTCGACGACGTGGTCGGCCTGTTGTCCATCGCGGCAGGCGCCAAGGACGTGAACCTTCGCGTCGATTGGAACTCGCGCCTCGCGCCGTGGCGCATGGGCGACGCCAAGCGCCTGCGGCAGTGCCTGCTGAACATCGTCGGCAATGCGGTGAAATTCACCGACGAGGGCGAGGTCGTCGTGATGGCGGCGGAGGATCCCGATGGCGCGCTGACGCTGGCGGTCCGCGACAGCGGGATCGGGATACCGACCGACCGCCTCGAGGCCGTGTTCAATGCGTTCGAGCAGGTCGACAGCGCCTCGACGCGGCGCTTCCAGGGAACGGGGCTGGGCCTCGCGATCACGAGACGGCTCGTCGCGCTGATGCGAGGAGAGCTCACGGTCTCTTCGCAAGAGGGGGTGGGATCGACCTTCACGATGCGGCTGCCGTTGACCGCTTGCGCGCCGCCCGCCGCCGAGGACGAGCCCGCGCCGAGATCAGCGCCGGCGGGTGATTTTCGCGAGCTGCGCGTGCTTCTGGCCGACGACAACGCGATCAATTGCGTGGTCTTCGAAAAGCTCCTTGAGCCGACAGGCGCGAAGGTCGAGGCGTGCGCGCACGGCCTGGCGGCGGTGGCCTCCTTTCAAGGCCGCAAGCCCGACATAGTGTTCATGGACGTGTCGATGCCGGTGATGAGCGGTCTGGAGGCCGCCGCCGCGATCCGCACCATCGAGCGGCGGGAGGGCTGCTCGCCGACGCCGATCATCGCGTTGACGGCAAACGCCATGGACGCCACGCGGCGACGCTGCCTCGAGGCGGGCATGACGGACTTCCTCACCAAACCGATCGATCGCGCCGCGCTGTTCGCAGCGATCCACCAGTGGCGACCCGCCCGCCGCGTGGAGCCGCAATCTGGCTGAGGCGCCGGTTCTCCCCCAGGTGATTCCGTCTGAACACGCGAACAGGCTGCCGAACAGGCGATGTGGCGGTCCCGTGGCGACTTGATGATCGCGAGCATCATCGCCGCGATGACCCGCAAGAGAGCCCTGAGCTGGGCAAGGATCTTGCCGAAGTCGTGGCCGCAGCTGCGGAAGACGGCGAAGACGGCGTCGCCGAGGGTTCCCTTGAGAACGCAGCGGGCGAGCCCGCCCTCGGTCTTCATGTCGCCGATTTCAAGCTCGAAGGTGTGTTGATTTTCATGCGGAACTGACCTGGGGCGCGGTCACGTCGCCGAGCAGACAGCAGTGTGACTAAGCGCCGGAGTGCGACCCCCTGCACCTCTCCTGTATCGGGGCCTTATGACGCCGATCGGCGTCGGGACCCCACGCCGATCCACATTTCTCGCATAGCCGGTCACACTTCGGCGTTGGTTCGAAGGTCACACGTCGGGGTTCTCCGTCAATGCAAAGGAGTGCGCCTTTCCGGTCAGGCTTCGGCCGCAGCACAGGCGCGGATCAGCTTACGGCCGCCATTTAGTGAAGTCGACCGGCCTTTGAAATCAACATCCTGCCGAAAGCTCTCCATGTTCGACCCCGCTTGATTGTTTGCGGGATGCCCTGTAGCCAGCACGACCGATACTGAGGGGAACAAGAATGACTGAGATCGATCTGACCGCGCTTTCGCTCGCCGAGTTGAAGAAGCTCGAAAGGGATGTCGGCAAAGCGATAGCGTCCTTTGAAGAGCGACAGAAGGCGGAGGCCCGCGCCGAGGCCGAAGCGATCGCGAAGAAGTTCGGCTTCGCGCTGACCGACCTCGTCGAAGGCGGCGCGGCGAAGAAGAAGGCGGCGCCTGAGGCGAAGTATCGCCACCCGGAAAATCCCGGGGTCACCTGGAGCGGTCGCGGGCGCAAGCCGGGGTGGATCTCAGAAGGTCTGGCCGCCGGCAAGACGCTCGACGATTTCGCCGTTTGACCGCCATTTCTCTGGGGCAGTCTGTGGTGGCGGAGCGTCGATCTTGAAGGCAAGGGCGGACTGATCGTTGCGTCCCGTCAATGGGACGCGCGGTTAGGTCTCGTAAGATCAACGCCGCGCATAGGTCCGGCTCTACACCTGGATCGAGTTCCCGGCGGGATCCTTCGCTTCGGCGAAGGCATAGCCGTCGGACTTGTGCGCCTTGCCGAAAGCAAGCCCCTTCTCTTTTGAGGCGGCGCGGAAGGCGTCGACATCCTCGACGTCGAAGACCAGTTTGACGAGCGCCTGACCCTCTTTCTGGCTCGAAGCCGCCGGATGCAAAAGGATGGTCAGGCCGCCCGCCTGCGGTCTCAGCTCGACGATCCGGTCCGTCTCCGACCGCAGGACGACATATCCGAAATGGTGGGCGTAGAACGCCGCCATCTCATCCATCCTCCGGGTGTAGATCAGAACGCGCCCGAGTGTCGGCGGCATCGTCGCTCCTCGCAGAGTAGAGCCGAAGCGTGCGACAGGAGAGGCGTTTCCTGCAGAGCGCCCTCGCGCCCGATCCTCAAGGGTCGGCCGGCCAACGCAACCGAAGCGACTTGAGCATATCTAGCCGTCCTCGATCCAAGGTAAGCGCGGCCTACGCCCCCTCGTAGCGCGGTCCCTCTTGAAGTGCTGCTCTAT
>CAYGUQ010000480.1:0-3615 GCA_964352995.1 uncultured Rhodobacterales bacterium | reverse complement strand
GTCCCGGGTCAGTTGCCCACGCCCGGCGGCGGCGCGATCAGCGCGACCTCGGCCTCCACCGTTTCGCCCCGGCGCACGGCCTCGATGGCGGCGGCGCCGCCGACGCCCATCGCGGCCAGCCTGAACGCCAGCTCCTCAGGCGTCTCCACCGGCTCCCCGTCCAGCGCGACGATGACGTCGCCCTGCCGCAGTCCCGCCCGCCCGAACGGGCTCAGCGGGTGCAGAGCGGCGATGAGCACGCCTGCCGGCCGCGGCAGGCCGAGCGCGTCGGCGAGATCGGCCGTCACCGGCTGCCCGCGCACGCCCGCCCAGGGCCGCACCAGCTCCTTCTCGCCGCGCAGCGCGCTCTCCACCGCATGGCTGACGAGGCTGACGGGAATGGCGAAGCCGATGCCGACCGACCCGCCCGAGCGGCTCAGGATCGCGGTGTTCACGCCGATCAGCCGCCCCGCCATGTCGACCAGCGCGCCGCCGGAGTTGCCCGGATTGATCGAGGCGTCGGTCTGGATGAAGTAGCCGCCGCCGCGCCGCCCCGCCGTGCGCCCAAGCCCCGAGATCACGCCCATCGTCACCGTCTGGCCGACGCCGAACGGATTGCCGATGGCGAGCGCGAGGTCGCCGACCTCGAGCGGCGCATGCTCCGGTCGGGGCGCGAGCGTCGGCAGGTCGGAGGCGCCGCGCAGCTTCAGCACCGCAAGATCGGACGGCTGGTCGAAGAGCAGCACGTCGGCGTCGTATTCGCTGCGGTCGCTCAGCGCGACGCGGATCTCCACCGCGTCGGCGATGACATGGGCGTTGGTGACGACGATCCCGTCCGCCCGCATCACCACGCCGGAGCCCAGCGAGTTCTCCACGCGCCGGCGCGGCATGCCGCCGAACTCGCGCAGGAACTGGTCGAAGAACGGGTTGCCGCCGAAGGGCGAGCGCTGGGCGACCACCTTCCGCGTATAGACGTTGACCACCGCCGGCGCCGCCGCCTTCACCACCGGCGCGAAGGAGAGCGAGATCTCGGCCATGCTCGACGGGGCGCGCGCCTCCTGCGCCGAGAGCGGCGCCGCGGCCAGCATCAGCGCAAGCGCGACGCGGCGCATCAGAGGTCCCGCATCCAGAACTGCATCTGGTGCGACGTCTCCTCGCGCGCGCCGTGTTCGCGCCACGCGTAGCTCGCCGTCAGCCCATCTAGCTTCTCGTAGCCGCGCTTGCGCCAGAACGGGTCGAGCGGCGCGTAGTCCGTCGGCCTGCGCGGGTCCTCCGGATCGCGGACGACGCCGCAGAAGCAGATGCGCCTGCGGCCGAGCGCCCGGCCATGGGCCTCGCGCGCGTCGAAGAAGCCGTGGCCGACGCCGTGCCCGCGATACTCCGGCAGAAGCACCGATTCGCCGCAGTAGAGGATTTCGGAGACGTCGTAGCCGCGCTCCTGAAACGGCGCCGCGAACTCCCTCGCGTGGTCCTCCATCGGCGCCGCGGTCGACGCGCCGACGATCTCGGCGCCGTCGAAGCAGCCTGCGACCAGCGCGCCGGGGCTCTCGCCATAGGCGCGCATGTAGCGCTCCTCGTAGGCCCGGTCGCCGGCGTAGAGATAGGGCCACGCGCTGAACACCGCGATGCGCAGCTCCGCCAGCCGCGGCAGCGCCGCGACCAGCGCGTCCCCGGTCAGCGGCTCGACCCTGAGCCCGCCCTTCAGTTCGCGCGCCGCCTCCGTCACGCGGAGACCTGCGCGATCCAGTCGTTGAGGTTGTAGCAGGTCGCCACGCGGCTCACCTTTCCGTCGCGGACCTCCAGGAAGGCCCCGGCGTCGAGCACATAGGTCTGCCCCTTCGCCTCCGGAAGCCCCTCGTCGGTCGCCTTGTAGGTTCCGTGCACCGTGAAGCGCGCCGCGGCGTGGGCGCCGTCCGGCGCCGCCATCACCACGAGATCGGCGAGCCGCTCGCTGTAGCAGCGGTCCATGTGGGCGAGGAACTCCGCGAACTTCTCGCGGCCGATGCGGGCGGCCCCCTGGTTGACGTCGTGGCGCACGTCGTCGGTCACCAGCGCCAGCATCGCGGCGCTGTCGCCTGCGTTGAAGGCGGCGTAATAGGCGGCGACGACGTCGCGGGCGGCGGCTTCTGCGGTCATGGTCGAGGCTCCGGCTGCTTCGGCGGCGGAGCCTACCCATGGCGGCGCCCCCGTCAACGGCGCGCCGGTTGAAGCGGCGGCCGGTTCGGTCTAGCTCCGCGCCATGACATACCGCACGCGCAAGCGCCTCGCCGCCCTCGTCCTCGTCGTCGGGCTGCCGCTCTACATCATGGCCGCCGTCTGGCTGGTCGATCAGTTCGAGCGGCCGCATGTGCTGGTCGAACTCGCGATCTACGTCGGTCTCGGCGTGCTCTGGGCCTTTCCGCTGAAGGGGCTCTTCAGGGGGATCGGCAAGCCCGACCCCGACGCGCCGCCGCCGGACGAAGGCAGGTGACCGCGCTGCGGTTCGCCGCCGGCGTCACGCTGGTCGGCGGCGGGGCGCTCGACCGCGAGACATTTGAGCAAGCCCGCGCGCTCGCCCCCCATGTCGTCGCGGCCGACGGCGGCGCGAACGCCCTCTCGCTCTGGGGCGAAGGCGCCGAGGCGGTGATCGGCGACATGGACAGCGTCGAGGACCTGCCGCGCTGGCGCGAGACCTCCCGCGTGGTCCACATCGCCGAGCAGGACACGACCGACCTCGAAAAGTGCCTCTACAGCGTCGAGGCGCCGCTCTTCGTCGGCGTCGGCTTCACGGGCCGGCGTTTCGACCACACGCTCGCCGCGCTCCATGCGCTGCTGCGCCGGCGCGACCGGCGCGTGGTGCTGATCGGGGCGGAGGACGTCATCTTCCTCTGCCCGCCGCGCTGGCGCGCGCGGCTGGCGCCCGGCGCCCGCGTCTCCTTCTTCCCGCTCGCGCCGGTGTCGGGGCTTGCGTCGGCGGGGCTGCGCTGGCCCGTCGACGGGCTGGACTTCGCCGCCGGCGCGCGCATCGGCACCTCGAACGAGGCCGAGGAAGCGGAGGTCTCGGCCAGCTTCTCCGACTGGGGCATGGCCTGCATGCTGGAGCGTCGCTGGCTCGCGGAGGCCGCCGCCGCCCCCCGCGAGGCGCAAGCAGGCGCAGGCTGAGGCGCGCCGGCGCCGCTCAGAAGATCATCGCCCGTATCGCGAAGGCGATGAGCGCGAGGGCCGCCACCCCCGCGAACCACAGTCCCACGAACCACGCCAGCCGAGCGCGCCGTCCGGACATCAGTGATACCCCTCCCCCGGGCGCACCTTGCCGCGGAAAACCCAGTAGGCGTAGGCGGTGTAGGCGAGGATCATCGGGATCAGCACCACCGCGCCCACCAGCAGGAAGCTCAGGCTCTCGTCCGGCGCGGCCGCCTCCGCGATCGAGAGCGTGGGCGGCACGAGGTAGGGGAAGAAGCTCACGCCCAGCCCGACGAAGCTCAGCGCAAAGAGCCCCTGCGCGGCGAGAAAGGGCGTCACGTCATGGTCGCGGCGCAGGCCGTCCACCAGCTTCCAGACGCATCCCGCCACCATCAGCGGCACGACGAGGCTGAAGACCATCGTCGGCCAGCCGAACCAGCGGTCGAAGTAGAGCGGCTCCAGAAACGGCGTGAT
>CAYGUQ010000479.1:0-3659 GCA_964352995.1 uncultured Rhodobacterales bacterium | reverse complement strand
TCTCCCGGCCCGACGCCCGCCGCGCGCAGGGCGATCTGCATCGCCTGCCCGCCGGAGGCGACGGCGAGGCAGTAGCGCGCGCCCTGCCACGCGGCGTAGTCGCGCTCCAGCGCCGCCGCCTCGGGCGTCTCGCCCGCGGCGGCGTTGTAGCGGTGCAGGCGGCCCGAGCGCAGCACCTCCAGCGCGGCCGCCACCCCCGCCTCGGGGACGGGCGGCTGCTGGGTGAACGATCCGCGGAAGGGCGGACGCGCCATGGTTCAGGCCGCGACGGCGGCGGCGGCGGCGTCGCCGGCGGCGATCAGGAAGCGGTCATAGCCGAACAGGCCCACTGCGCCGCCGGTGTGAAGGAAGACGATGCGCTCGCCCTTCTTGAACTTGCCCTTGCGGCAGTAGTCGATCAGCCCCGCCGCGCCCTTGCCGGAATAGACCGGGTCGAGGAGGATCCCCTCCAGCTCGGCGAACATGCGGATCGCCTCGAGGGTGTCCTCGCGCGGCAGGCCGTAGCCCTCGCCGACATAGCTGGTGTCGGCCATCACGTCCTCGCGGCTGACGACGCCGGGGCAGCCGAGCTTCTCGGCGGTCCTGACCGCGAGATCGTAGACCATCTGCTCCTGCTTCGGCTGCGGCGCGCGGGTGCCGAAGCCGAGCAGCGGGATGTCGGCGTTGAGCGCCTTGAGCCCGACGACGAGCCCCGCCTGCGTGCCGGACGAGCCGGTGGCGTGGACGATGCGGTCGATGCGCAGGTTCCCGTTGTTGGCCTGCGACAGCAGCTCCATCGCGCAGTTGACGTAGCCCAGCGCGCCCGTCGGGTTCGAGCCGCCGCCGGGGATGACGTAGACTTTCCTGCCCTTGGCGCGCTCGGCCTCGGCCGCCTTCTCCATCTCGCCCGGCATGTCGTGGCCGCCGGGGTAGCGGGCGAGCGTGCCGCCGTGCAGCGTGTCGAGCAGCACGTTGCCGTTGTCGTTGTAGTTGTGGTCCTCGTAGCCGGTGCGGTGCTCCAGCAGGATGTGGCAGCCCATGCCGAGCTTCGCGGCGAAGGCGGCGGTCTGGCGGGCGTGGTTCGACTGGGTGGCGCCCTGCGTCATCACCATGTCCGCGCCCATCGCCTCGGCCTCGGCCATGAGGAACTCGAGCTTGCGGGTCTTGTTGCCGCCGGTGGACAGCCCGGTGCAGTCGTCGCGCTTGATCCAGATCTCCGGGCCGCCGAGCTCGCGCGACAGCCTGTCGAGCCGCTCCAGCGGCGTCGGCAGATGCGCGGCGAAAATGCGGGGAAAGCGCGCGAGGTGCATCGACGGCTCCTGTCAGAAGTTGCAACTCCACGAGAGTGATCGCAACGAATGCGTCGATCAACGTCGAAATTATCGATATAAGTGACCGATCCTGCAACTTGGAGCGGCCAATGCACCTCGAATGGCTGGAGGACATCCTCGCCGTCGCCGAGACCGGCTCGTTCAGCGACGCGGCGGACCGGCGGCGCCTGACGCACTCGGCCTTCTCGCGCCGCATCCGGGCGATCGAGGCCTATGTCGGCGTCGAGCTGTTCGACCGGGGGCGCAAGCCCGTGGCGCTGCGCCCCGTCACCGCCGAGCAGCGCGACCGCATGGTCGAACTCGCCGGCGGCCTGCGCCAGCTTCTCGCCGACCTGCGGCGCGGCGACCGCCTCTCCGGCGAGCGGATCGTGATCTCCTGCCAGCACTCGCTCACCGCAAGCTTCACGCCCGAGCTCGCCGCCGCCGTCGCCCGCCGGCTGCCGACCGCCAAGCTGCGCGTCCGCTCGGCCAATCGCGGGGACTGCCTGACGCTGCTCCTGTCTCGCGAGGCCGACCTAGCCTTCGTCTACCGGCTGGCGAGCGACGGCCCGCCGATCAGGGCCGACTATGTGGACTGGATCGACATCGGCGAGGACCGGCTCGTCCCCGTTTTCCGCCGCGAGGGCGCCGAGGCCGTGCGCAGCGCCCTCGCCGAGGGCCGCGTCACCGTGGTCGCCTATCCGCAGTCGGTGTTCTTCGGCGAGGTGCTGGCGCGGGAGGTGCTGCCGACGCTCCAGCGCCGCGCCGACGTCCTGCTGCGGATCGAGACGGCGCTGACCCTCGCAGGGCAGGAGATGGCGGCGGGCGGCGTCGGCGTCGCGTGGATACCGCTCAGCCTCGCGCGCCGCGCCGTCGCGGAAGGCCGCCTCGCCGACCTCTCCGACTGCCTGCCCTCCTGCGACCTGCGCGTCTCCGCGCTCAGGCTGGCCGGGCGGCCGAGCGCGCTGGAGGCCTTCGCCTGGGAGGAGGCCGCGCGCCTGATGCGCTGACCGGCGCGAGACCGCGCGACCTTGCGCCCCGCCTCGGCGAATTCGGGCCGGGGCGGATTGACGAGACCGGTTCGCGCCCCGATGCTCCGCCCCGTAGCGCCGTCCAGCCAACGAGACGCGCGCCGATCAGGAGGAAGCCCCATGACCCGGACCACCCGTCTCTCCCTGCTCGCCGCCGTCGCGGCGCCGGCGCTGTTCGCGGCGCCGCTCGCCATGGCCGCCTGCGACTGGAAGCCCGAACGCGCCGTCACCTATGTCGTCCCGTGGGGCGCCGGCGGCGGCACCGACGCCAACTCGCGGATGCTCGCGAGCATGCTCGAACAGGCCTGGGGCGTGCCCTTCAACGTCGTGAACCGCACCGGCGGCAACGGCGTCACCGGCCACAGCGCCATCGCGAACGCCGAGCCGGACGGGTACACGATCGGGGCCGTCACGGTCGAGATCAACACGATGCACCACGTCGGCCTCACCGACATGACCTACGAGAGCGTCACGCCGTTGGCGCTGGTGGACATCGTGCCCTCCTCCGTCCTCGTGAAGAAGGACAGCCCGTTCCAGACCATCGACGAGCTGCTCGCCTTCGCCAAGGCCAACCCCGGCGAGCTGACCGGCTCCGGCACCTCGCAGGGCGGCATCTGGCACCTCGCGCTCGCCGGCATGCTGAACGCCGAGGGGCTGGCCCCCGACGCGATCCGCTGGATCCCCTCGCAGGGCGCGGCGCCCGCGATGCAGGAGCTGATCGCAGGCGGCGTGGACGTCGCGACGCCCGCGCTCTCGGAAGGCAAGGCGATGATCGAGAGCGGCGAGCTGCGCGCGCTGGTCTACATGCACGACCAGCCGATGGCCGCGCTGCCCGACGTGCCCCTGACGGCCAAGGCGCTGCCGAGCGGCTGGACGCTGGCGGCCTACATCACCGCCTCGGGCCCGGCCGGCATGTCCGACGAGATCGCCTGCAGCTACGAGGCCGCCATCGCGGAGGCCGTCGCCAAGCCCGAATGGGCCGAGTTCAAGGCGAGCCGCGGCTCCGAGGTCGTCTCCATGTCGCGCGCCGACCTCGCCGCCTACATGGCGCGCTCCGACGAGGCGCTCGGCAAGGTCATCGAGGCCGTCGGCCTGGCCAAGTGAGGTGAACCGCGTCGACGCCTGGGCGGGGGCGGCGCTGGTCGCCCTCGGCCTCGCCGTCGTCTGGCGCGCGCAGGGCTTTCCGAAGCTCGGCGGCATGGACTACGGCCCCGACCTCTTTCCCACCATCGCCGCGGGCGGCCTGATCGTCTGCGGCGGCCTCATCGGGGCCGAAGGCGCGCGGGCGCCGGCGGGCTCGACCGTGAGCTTCGGCATGCGCGAGGGGAACGGGTCGGCC
>CAYGUQ010000478.1:0-3674 GCA_964352995.1 uncultured Rhodobacterales bacterium | reverse complement strand
CTGCCGGCGACCAATATCGACAACGTCTCCGCCACGAAGCCGACAACGACATGCTCGCCAGGCGTCGCCTGCGCCGACGCCGGCAGGCGGGCGCGCAGCCTGCCGAAACCGGTCTCCACCGTGACGATCTGCGTGGTGCCGAGATACTCGGTCGCCTCGATGCGGCCGCGCAGCGGCCCCTCGTCGCTCAACCTGACATGCTCGGGCCGGGCGCCGAGCGCCAGCGCGCCGCGCGCGCCCTGCCTGAGCGCGGGCGTCGCGACCGTCGCCTCGCCCATCCGCGCAGCGGCGTCGCCCGGCGCGACGGCGCCGTCGAAGCGCAGCACGTTCATCGGCGGGCTGCCGATGAAGTCGGCCACGAAGAGGGTCGCGGGGTGGTCGTAGATGTCCTGCGGCGCGCCGAACTGCTCGATCACGCCATGGTTCATCACCACGATCTTGTCGCCCATCTGCATCGCCTCGAGCTGGTCGTGGGTGACGTAGACCGTCGTGGCGCCGATGCGGTCGTGGAGCGCCCGCAGCTCCTCGGCCATCTCCTCGCGGAACTCGCTGTCGAGCGCGCCGAGCGGCTCGTCCATCATGAACGCCTTGGGACGGCGCACGATGGCGCGCGCCAGCGCCACGCGCTGCCGGTCCCCGCCGGAGAGGCCGCCGACGGGGCTGTCGAGGATGCCCTCGATGCGCAGGACGCCGGCGACCTCGGCGACCCGCGCGGCGACGTCGGCGCGGCTCATCCCCTGGCTGACGAGCGGATAGGCGATGTTGCGGCGCACGTTCATGTGCGGATAGAGCGCGAACATCTGGAACACGAAGGCGATGTCGCGCTGCGAGGCGCGGCGGCGGCTCACGTCCTCCCCGTCGATCGTGATGGTCCCGGAAGTAGGCAGCTCCAGCCCCGCTATCATGCGCAGCGTGGTGGTCTTGCCGCAGCCCGAGGGGCCGAGCAGCATGAAGAACTCGCCGTCCGCGATCTTGAACGACGACGACTGCACGGCGGTGAAGGCGCCGAACTCCTTGCGCAGGTCGCTCACGACGATCTCAGCCATCGGCGATCTCCAGGCCCGCGCGGATCAGGTTGCCGTCGATGTCGATCAGCGCCAGCTCGCGCATGCCCCACGGCTTGTCCGCCGCCGGGATGAAGCGCGGCACGCCCGAACCCGGCAGACCGAGCGCGGCGATCTCCGCCGACAGCGCGTCGACGTCGTCGGGCCGCATGTAGGCGCCGTGGTCGCTTCTCTTGGGGTCGTGCTCGGGCGCGAGGAAGAAATGCAGCTCGGCGCCGTCGCGCTTCATCAGCAGATATTCCGCGGCGTCCTTGTAGACGGTCTCGAACCCGATCGCTGCGTAGAAGGCCGCCGTCGCCTCGATGTCGCGGCTCGGCATGATCGGGGAAAGCTTCTGGAGGACGGCGCGGGCCATGGCGGTCATTCCGGGAAGTGGCTGGCGGCGATGAAGAGCACCGTGCCCGCCAGCGTCACGACGAAGCTCCAGGTGAAGAGCGCCAGCGCGAAGGGCTGCATCAGCATCAGCACGCCGGCGCCGATGAGCGCGCTCGCCACCATCTCCCACGGGCCGCGGCGCAACCGCGCCAGCTTCGCCAGCCAGCTCATGCGACCGCCCTCCTCACTTGCGCACCGCGCCGAAGGTGATGCCGCGCAGCAGGTGCTTGCGCAGGACCACGGTGAAGACGAGCACCGGCAGCAGGAACAGTGTCGCCCCCGCGGCGACCGCCGGCCAGTCCTGCCCCCCGACGCCGATGATGGTGGGGATGAAGGGCGGCGCGGTCTGCGCCGTGCCTGAGGTCAGCAGCACCGCGAAGGCGTACTCGTTCCACGCGAAGATCAGGCAGAAGATCGCGGTAGAGGCGATGCCGGTCGCGGCCTGCGGCAGCACGACCTTCACGAAGGCCTGGAAGCGGGTGTAGCCGTCGATCAGCGCGGCCTCCTCGTACTCGCGCGGGATCTCGTCGATGAAGCCCTTCAGCAGCCACACCGCCAGCGAGATGTTCACGGCCGTGTAGAGCAGGATCATGCCGAGATGCGTGTCGCTGAGGCCGAGCGTGCGGTACATCAGGAAGATCGGGATCGCGACGGCGATGGGCGGCATCATCCGCGTGCTGAGGATGAAGAACAGCAGGTCGTCGCTGAGCGGGATGCGGAAGCGGCTGAACGCGTAGGCCGCCAGCGTGCCGAGGAAGATCGAAAGGAAGGTCGAGCCGAAGCCGATGATCACCGAGTTCATGAAGCGCTCGCCGAATTTCGACGGGCCGGCGATGACCATGTCGCGGTTGCGCACGATGGTCTCGGCGAGGCCCTCCGGCGGCGGCAGCGCCTGCAGCTGCTCGGGCGTCACGCGGGTGCGCGTGGTGAAGAGGTTGACGTAGCCCTCCAGCGTCGGCTCGAACGCGATCTTCGGCGGATAGGCGATGCTGTCGGGCGGCGACTTGAAGCCGGTCGCGAAGATCCACAGCAGCGGCAGCAGCGTGATCAGCGCATAGGCGACGACCAGCGCGGCGGCCACGCGCTTGCGGCCCGCCGAGGGCTCGGTGACGGAATGCGCGCTCATCGCGCCTTCACCCGGTTCAGCGCCTTCACGTAGATCGAGGCGAGGCCGAAGATCGTCACGAACAGGATCACCGCATAGGCCGACGAATAGCCCGTGCGCCACTTCTCGAACGCCTCGCGCTTGAGGTTGATCGAGGCGAGCTCGGTCACGGAGCCGGGACCGCCGCCGGTGAGCTGGACCACGAGGTCGAACATCTTGAAGTTCTCGATGCCGCGAAACAGCACCGCCAGCATGAGGAAGGGCGCGACCATCGGGACGGTGATGGTCCAGAACTGCCGCCAGGGGCTGGCGCGGTCGATCTCGGCGGCCTCGTAGATCGAGTCGGGAATAGAGCGCAGACCGGCGAGGCAGATGAGCATGACGAAGGGCGTCCACATCCAGGTGTCGACGATGACGATGGCCCAGGGCGCGAGCGTCACCGAGCCCAGCATCTCGAAGCTGGAGGGGTCGGCGCCGGTGACCCACGCCACCGCATAGTTGAAGAGCCCGATCTGCGGCTGATAGAGAAACGTCCAGAAGTTGCCGACGACCGCCGGCGACAGCATCATCGGCAGCACGATGATCGTGGTCCAGAGGTCGTTGCCGCGGAACTTCTGGTTGATCAGCCACGCCAGCGCGAAGCCGATCAGCACCTGCAGCGCGATGGTCCAGAACAGGAAATGCGCCGTGGCCTGCATCGACAGCCAGATGTCGCCGTCGGTCAGGATGCGCTCGTAGTTGCGCAGCCCCACCCATGCGACGTCGCGGTTGGGCCGGTTCGCGGCGAAGTTCGTGAAGCTGAGGCGGATCGTCCAGATCAGCGGGAAGATGTTGACCGCCAGCAGCAGGAAGATGGTCGGCGCCACGAAGAGCCATGCGATCGCCCGGTCCGACAGGCCGCGCACGCGGCGCGCGACGCCCGCAGGCGTGGCCCGGGCGGCGCGGTCGGCTGCGCTGGCGATGACGTCCGTCATGGTCTTCCTCTGGCTGGTTCCGTCGCGCATCAGCGGCGGGCGGCGGCGACGCCCTCACCCCGGCCCTCTCCCGCGGGCGGGAGAGGGGGCGCGAGGGGCCGGGCCGGCGCCCGGGCGTCGGGCCCGCGGCCGCTTGCCTGCGGCCTGGGTCTAAGG
>CAYGUQ010000477.1:0-3677 GCA_964352995.1 uncultured Rhodobacterales bacterium | reverse complement strand
CACCGCCGTCGCTGCGGCCGAAGACGCCGCCGCGGCGATCGCCGAGGAAGTGACCACCAGCGCCGAGGCCCCCGCCGCGGCGCCCGAACTCACTTTCGCGCAGGCCTTCAAGGAGGCCGATCCGGCCTATGGCGAGCAGGTCTTTCGCGCCTGCTCGATCTGCCACATGCTGACGGAAGGCGCCCACGGCATCGGGCCGAGCCTCTACGAGGTCATTGGCCGCGACATCGCTAGCGCCGCGAACTATCCCTATTCCGACGCGCTCTCGGGTCTCGACGGCGCATGGACGCTTGAGCGGCTGAACACCTACCTCGAAGACCCCGCGGCGACGGCGCCGGGCGTCAAGATGGGCTTCAAGGGCTTGAAGCGCCTTGAGGATCGCGCCGCGGTGCTGGCCTATCTCAACAGTCTGAGCGCGACGCCGGCCGAGCCCGCCGCCGTCGGCGGCGGTGGCGGCGTTGTAGGCTGCGACGAAGGGATCGTCGGACGCCGCGGCCGCCGCCGACGGCGGCAAGGTGTTCCGCAAATGCGCCGCCTGCCACAAGCTCGAAGAGGGCCGCAACGCCGTGGGCCCGTCGCTCTACGGGGTCGTGGGCCGCGACATCGCCTCGATCGGCGATTTCAAGTACTCCGACGCGCTCTCCGGCAAGGACGGCGCCTGGACCTTCGAGAACCTGAACGGCTTCCTGGAAAAGCCCCGCGACTGGGCCCCCGGCACCAAGATGGGTTTCGCCGGCCTCGGCAAGCTTGAGGAGCGCGCCGCGGTGATCCGCTATCTCAACGAGGAAGGCGGCTCGAACGTCCCGGTCGAGTAATCGGCGCAGGCCGTCTCGCGCGAGCGACGCAAGACGCCGGCCGCTCGGTTTCGAGCGGCCGGCGTTTCGCATTCCAGGCGTCGGTTCCTGACGTCACGGCGCGCACGCCGGCTGCTCCGACGGCCGGCGGCGGTAGACGTCAGCCGCCCAGTTCGCGGCTCCGCGCGGCGGCGGCGGCGACGGTGCGCCGCATCAGCTCGGCGAGGGCGCCGTCGCCCATCAGCACCGAGAGCCCCGCCGCAGTCGTCCCCGCCGGGCTGGTCACGGCCTCGCGCAGCGCCGAGGCCGGCATGGGGCTGCCATGGGCCAGCTCCCCCGCCCCCGTCACGGTCGCGCGCGCAAGGCGCATCGCGAGATCTTCGGGGAGCCCCTCTGCGACGCCGGCCGCGGCGAGCGCCTCGATCATGTGGAAGACATAGGCGGGGCCGCTGCCGGACACCGCCGTCACCGCGTCCATCTGCGCCTCGCTCTCCAGCCGCACCGTCTCGCCGACGGCGGCGGCCAGCGCCTCGGCCAGCGGCGTCAGCGCCTGTCCGGCGGCGTTGGCGAAGAGCGCGGTCACGCCGCGGCCCACCGCCGCGGGCGTGTTGGGCATGGCGCGCACGATCGGCGTATCGGCGCCGAGCCGCGCCTCGAAATAGGACAGGGGCGCGCCCGCGGCGATCGACATGAAGAGCGTGCGCGGCCCGGCGAGCGGCGTCACCGCCGGCAGCGCTTCGGCCAGCAGCTGCGGCTTCACCGCCACCACCACGGCCGCGGCGCTGTCGGGCGGCTTGAGGCCGCAACGCACGCCCCGCGCCGTCAGCGCGGCGGCGCGCTCGCCGAGGGCCGGATCGACGACATGGACCGCCTCGCCGGGCAGGCCGGCGGCGAACCAGCCGTCGAGCATAGCGCCGCCCATCTTGCCGCAGCCGAGAAGCACGAGGCCGCCGGCGGCGACGGGCTCGAGGCCCGCCGCGAGCTTCGCCGGCTCGGTCACGCCCGACCGAAGGCTTCTGCGATGGCCACCGAGATCGCGTCGGCCGCCGTCTCCTCGCCCCAGCCGACCAGCTGGAACGCGGGGTAGAAGCGCTCGCAGGCGCCCAGCGCGGAACGCAGCATCGCGTCGATCTGCTGCGGCGTCGCCACCGCCCCGCCGGCCAGCGTCAGGCCGTAGCGGAACACCATCATCTGCTGTTCGCGCCAGCGGGTGAAGCAACCCGTCCAGCACTTGTCGTTGGCGAGGTCCATCGCGACCGCCAGCTCGCCTTCGCGATTCTCCGGGGGGTCGCACTCGAAGGTGCAGATGAGCCGCAGCGTCTCGTCATGGGGAGACCACGAAAGCGTGATGGCGTAAGTGCGCCACTGGCCCTCGACCGCCATCGCGATCTGGTCCTCGCATATCCGGTCGAAATCCCACTCGCGATACTCGGCGAGAGACTCGACGATATCGATGGGATGGACGTCTTCGGAATGGAAACTCTGCTCGACGGCCGTCATGCCGTGCGCTCCCGTGCTCGGGCCTCGGCGGGCGCCAGCGTGAGCGGACGCGCCGCAAGAGGCGGTGCAGGCGCCTATGGGTCGCGGGTCTTTGCGCCCGTCCCACGACATATGGTGGGGGAGAATCCGGGCCGACGCAAACGGGAAATTGCGTCGATTTGCGGGACCGGCGCCGCAGGCGGCGGTCAGCCCTCTCCCGCCAGCTTCGCCTCCAGCGCCGCGATGCGGGCCTCCAGCGCGGCGTTCTCCTCGCGGGCCTTCTGCGCCATGTCGCGCACCGCCTCGAACTCCTCGCGCGAGACGAGATTCGCATCGGCCATGAAGCGCTCCATCCGCGAGCGGACCAGCGTTTCGGCCTCCTCGCGCACGCCTTGGGCGACGCCGGCGGCGTTGGTCATCAGCTTCGAAATGTCGTCAAGCAAGGTGCTGCGGGTCTGCATGGGTCCACTCCTCAGGTCGCCTCACATATGCGTGCGCGGCGGGGCCGCGGCAACCGTGCTTGACGACGGGCCGGCGAGGCGGAAGGAAGGGCGCGCCCGCTTGGGACGAGGCGAGAGGAGCACCCTGCGATGACCCTGCAGCCGCTTGCGGAGACGGCGGCGGCGCTCTGGCGCGAGGCGGCGCCCCTGCGCGCGGCGCTGCCGTTTCCGCAGATCGACCCGGCGCTGTTCTCGGTCGACCTCGGTTTCGTCACGCTCTCGCTGCGCTGGTATGCGCTCGCCTACATCGCGGGGCTGGCGCTCGGCTGGTGGATCGTGCGCGCCCTGATGCGCCGGCCCGCGCTCTGGCCCGGCAAGCGCGCGCCGATGACGCCTGAGCAGCCGGAGGACCTGCTGACATGGATGGTCGCCGGCGTGATCCTCGGCGGGCGGCTCGGCTTCGTGCTGTTCTATCAGCCCGGCTACTACCTCGAGCATCCGCTTGAGGCGCTGGCGATCTGGCAGGGCGGCATGAGCTTTCACGGCGGCTTTCTCGGCGTCGTCGTCGCGGCGCTGCTGTGGAGCCTGCGCAACGCCGCGCCGCCGCTCAGCGTGGGCGACGCGCTGGCGGTCGCGGCCCCGCCCGGCATCCTGTTCGGCCGGCTCGCCAACTTCGTGAACGGGGAGCTGTGGGGGCGGCCGACCGAGGCGTGGTTCGGCATGGTCTTTCCCGGCGGCGGCCCCCTGCCCCGCCACCCCAGCCAGCTCTACGAGGCCGCGCTGGAGGGGCTGCTGCTCGGGGCGCTGCTGCTGTGGCTGGCGCTGGCCCGGCGCTGGACGCTGCGCCCCGGCGCGCTGACCGGCGCCTTCCTCGCCGGCTACGGCGCCGCCCGCGCCTTCGTGGAGAACTTCCGCCAGGGCGACGCGCAGTTCGTCACGGCCGGCAACCCCAACGGCCAGATCC
>CAYGUQ010000476.1:0-3679 GCA_964352995.1 uncultured Rhodobacterales bacterium | reverse complement strand
CGCTCAACGAGGCGCGCATGATCGCCGACGTCGTCGCGGCGGCCCTCGGCGTCGCCGACGAGGTGGTGGTCGTCGACAGCGGCTCCACGGACGGCACGCAGCGGATCGCGGCTGCGAGCGGAGCGCGCGTGATCGACCAGCCGTGGCTCGGCAACGGGCTGCAGAAGCGCGCGGCGGAGGAGGCGTGTCGGCACGACTGGCTCCTCGATCTGGACGCGGACGAGATCGTCTCGCCCGATCTCGCCGCCGAGATCCGGGCGCTCTTCGCGAAGGGCCCCCCGCCGGAGGCGGCCTACGCGCTGCGCCTCGTGACGCAACCTCCCTACGGAGCCCTGTGGGCGGACTTCTCCGTGGCCTCGCGCGTCAAGCTCTACGATCGCCGCAAAATGCGCATGCCTGAGCACCGGGCATGGGACCAGCTGGAGATGAAAGGCGCGAAGGCCGGGCGCCTGGCGGGAGACCTGATCCACCACTCCTTCACGGGAATCGCGCAGGCCGCCGACAAGCTCAACAAGGTCAGCACCGTGCGCGCGCGAGAGGCGCGTCTGAAGCCGTATCCGGTCGTGATCTGTCGCGTGCTGGCCGCCCTGCCGTTCTACTTCCTGCGCCACTATCTGCTGCGCGGCCTGTGGCGGGCCGGGGTCTACGGCTTCGCGATCTCGATGAACTCGGCCTATGGCCGCTGGCTTCGCGACGTGAAGATGCTGGAGGCGCACTATCGCGCCGGGCGCGGGCCGGGCGCGCAGGCTGCGGGAAAATCCCCGAGATAGTCGCTGATCCGCGCGGGCCAGAGCTGACCCTCCGCATGCTCGCGGGCCGCCGAGCCGAGCCGGGTCAGACGGGCGCGATCGGCCAGGAGCGCGCCGAGCGCGGCCGTGACCTCCTCCTGACTTTCGCCGTCGCAGAGCATCCCGGTCCGCTCGTGCGCCACCGCGTCCGCGGAGCCGCCGGCGTCGCCCGCCAGCGCAGGCGTTCCCGCCAGCGCCGCCTCGAGGTAGACCATGCCGAACGATTCCCGCCGTCGCCCCACCGCCCGCGTCGGCATCGTGAAGAGGTCCGCCGCGGCGTAGAGCGCCGCCTTGCGGGCGCCCTGCACAAAGCCGACGAAGCGCACGCGGTCCTCGCAGTTCGTCGTGCGGACAAGATCCTCCAACCGGGCGCGATCTGGCCCGTCGCCGGCCACCACCAGCGAGACCTCCGGATGGCGCGCGCTCAATTCCGGCAGCGCCGCGATGACGCGGTCGACGCCCTTCAGCGGCTCGAGCCGCGCGACGCAGAGCAGCCGGGGGCCGCCGGCCAGAGGCCATGCGGCGCAGGCGAGCGCCTTCTCGTCGTCGTCCGCCGGCGCAGGGGCTGCGATGGGCGGCGTGCGCAGGGCCAGCGCGACGCCCGGCGGGGCCAGCGCCTCGAGGCGCTCCAGCGCCAGTCGCGAGGCCGCCAGCACGGTCGTCGCCTTGGCCAGCGCGGCCCGCACCCGCCGCGCGCGCCTGTCGGTCGGCGCTTCGGGGAGTTCGTTGCCATGGGCGTGACAGACCACCCGCGGCGCCCCGCCGAGCCATGCGTGCTCCAGGCTCTTCCAGCTGTCGGCGTAGACGACGTCGGCCGAGCGCGCGGCCCATCGCGCGGCCAGCCCCTTGAGTCGCCGGCGCAGCGGGCGCGGACCGCCGAAACGTCTGACCGAGTAGGCCGCGCCGGCGTCGTGCCGGGCGCCGCCGCGCGCCGCATCGGCCAGGACCGTCACCTCGACGCCCTGTCGGGACAGCGTTTCCGCCAGCGCGCCCATCCAGGCCTCGATGCCGCCGAGGCGCGGCGGAAAGCACTGGACCAGCAGCAGGGCGCGACGGCGCGGCATCGGCGCGGGCATTGAGCGGACCTCCTTGGACGGCGATGCTTCTATAGGCTGGGGCCCGGCGACGCGACCCTCCTTCCACCGGTTGCGCGATTGGCCCATGACTGCGTCATGAGCCAGCGCCCCGAAATCCTCTGGCCGCTCTTCGCGGAACTGGCCGACCTGCCGGGCGTCGGCGCGAAGACGGCCGGGCTCATGGCGAAGCTCGGCGTCTCCCGCCCGGTCGACCTGCTGTTTCTCGCCCCCCATGGCGTGATCGACCGCCGCCTGCGCCCCACCGTGCTGGGGCTGGCGGAGGGCGAGACGGCGACGGTGGAGGTCGAGATCGGCGTGCATCATCCGGCGCGCGCGAAGGGCAAGCCCTATCGCGTGATGGTTCGCGACGCCGAGTGTGAGTTCCTTCTGACGTGGTTTCACGCGCGCGAGGAATGGGTGCGCCGCGTCGCGCCGATCGGCGCGCGCCGCGTCGTCTCCGGCCGGGTGGAGATCTTCGACGGCGTGCGGCAGATGACGCATCCGGATCATGTGATGACCGAGGTCGAGGCCGCTGCGCTGCCGCCCTTCGAGCCGGTCTATCCGCTCACGCAGGGACTTGGGCGGCGCACGGTCGCCAAGGCCGTCGCCGCCGCGCTCGAGCGTGCGCCGGCGCCGCCCGAATGGCTCGACCCGGCCTTTCAGGCGGCGCGCGGCTGGCCCGGCTGGCGCGACGCGGTGCGCGCGCTGCACGCGCCGCAGGGCGCGGGCGCGCTGGAGGCCGACGACGCGGCCCGCGAACGGCTCGCCTATGACGAACTGCTGTCGCATCAGCTTACCCTCGCCATCGCCCGGGCCAAGTTCCGCCGCCAGAAGGGCCGGCCGAGCCATGGCGACGGGCGGATGCGCGCCCGCGTCCTCGCCGCGCTGCCCTATGCTCCCACCGCCGCGCAGGCCCGCGCCGTCGCCGAGATCGAGGCCGATCTCGCGGCCCCGGAGCGGATGCACCGGCTGCTGCAGGGCGACGTCGGCTCCGGCAAGACGCTGGTGGCGCTGATGGCGATGCTGGCGGTCGCGGAGGCCGGCGGGCAGGCGGCGCTGATGGCGCCGACGGAGATCCTCGCGCGCCAGCACGCCGAGGGGCTGGCGCCGCTGGCCGAGGCCGCCGGCGTCCGCCTCGCGCTGCTGACCGGGCGCGACAAGGGGGCGGGCAGGGCGGAGACGCTCGCGGCCGTGGCGTCGGGCGCGGTCGACGTCGTCGTCGGCACCCACGCGCTCTTCCAGCGCGACGTCGCGTTCCACGACCTCCGGCTCGCCGTGGTGGACGAGCAGCACCGCTTCGGCGTGCGGCAGCGCATGGAGCTGGGCGCCAAGGGCGCCGCGGCCGACGTTCTGGTGATGACCGCGACGCCGATCCCCCGCACCCTCGCGCTCGCGGGCTACGGCGACATGGACCTCAGCGTGCTGGACGAGAAGCCGCCCGGCCGGACGCCGGTGGAGACGCGGCTGGTCTCGCTGGCGCGGATGGGCGAGGTGGTCGAGCGGCTCGGCGCGGCGCTGGCGGCCGGCGCGCGGGCCTACTGGGTGTGCCCCCTGGTGGAGGGGTCCGACGTCTCCGACCTCACCGCCGCGGAGGACCGTTTCGCCGCCCTCAAGGCGCGTTTCGGCGCCGCCGTCCGGCTCGTCCACGGCCAGATGCCCCCGGCGGAGAAGGACGCGGCGATGGCCGACTTCGTCTCCGGCCGCGCGCAGCTTCTCGTGGCGACGACGGTGATCGAGGTCGGCGTCAATGTCCCCGAGGCGACGATCATGGTGATTGAGCGCGCCGAAAGCTTCGGGCTGGCGCAGCTTCACCAG
>CAYGUQ010000475.1:0-3705 GCA_964352995.1 uncultured Rhodobacterales bacterium | reverse complement strand
TCGCAGCAGTCGGCGCCGGCGCGGCGGCGTCCGACGGCGCGGACCTGACCGCAGCCGCCTCGGCGGGGCGCGCGACCGGCTTCACCACCGCGCCGCGCGGCGCCTCGCCCGCAGGCTTGGCCGGCGCGGGCCGCGGCTCGGCGGGCTTGTTCTCGGCGGGACGCACGGCGCCGGGCAGCGTGACGCCGGACGCCGGCGATGGCGCCACGACGCGCTTGCGCACCTTCTCGACCACGACGGACTTGCTCCGCCCATGCGAGAAGCTCTGACGAACCCGCGTGGTTTCGCCGCTTCCCCGCAGAGTGATCGTCCGGCCGCCGCTCTTCGTGTCGCCGTTGTCGTCGTTCATGAACCGTCCTTCGCAAGGGCGCGCCGTCCGCGTCCTTCATCCTGTCGTCCCGCCGACCCCACGTGAGCCGACCCCGTGTCGTACGTCGCCGTCTCCGGCGGCGGTCAGTCGGGAACGCGATCCGGACCGCTGGACGCCTTCGCCCCGGTCCCGGCGTTTCCGCCTTCGTCCGCGTTCCGGCTGCGGAAACCCGCGAGCCGCCGCGCCTCGCGCACCGCGCGATCGGCTGCGCCGCCGACTCCGAGCACCGCGTGTATCACGAATGCGCGCCCGAACGCCAACCCCAGTTCTTCACGGCTCAGCGCGTCGATCAGCGCCGCCTCGCCGGCCATCGGCCGCAGCTTGGCGCGCTGCTCCTGCGAGCCGTCGCTGGCCTCGACGAGAGCCGCGACCGCGCCCTGCTTGAGGCGCGCCTTGACCTTCTCGAAGCCCGTGACCGCAAGTCCGGCCTTCCGGGCGATGCCCAGCGCCTCCACCGCACGGCGCGCGAGCCCCTGCTCGACCATCTCCGCCAGCCCTTCCGGCGACCGCGCCGGAGCCTTGAAGCCGCGGGCGAAAAGGTTGCGCTTCGCAGCCTTCTCAACGTCCGCGCGCGTCGCCGACACCCAGACGCCGCGCCCCGGCAGCCGCTCCGCCAGATCGGGCGTCACGATTCCCTCCGGCGACAGCGCGAAGCGAATCAGCCGCGCCGCGTCGCCGGAGGCGCCGGTGGCGACGCAGCGCCGCTCCGGCCCCGTCTCGATCTCGCGCCGCCGGCCGCCGCGCGTCACCGTCGCCGTCTCCGCGTTCAGGCCGCGCCTCAGGCCGGCCGGCCGGCGTCGGCTTCGGCCCCGGCGTCCTCGAGCGGCGCCGCGACCTCCTCGCCGTGCTCCGCCGCCTCGGCGTCAGCATCCTGCGCTCCGTCAGGCGCCCCGTCGACCGCCCCGTCGAGCGCCAGCTCCTCGAGCGTCACCATGCCGAGCTGGACGCGCGCGGTCATCACCAGCGCCTGCGCCTCCTCCAGCGTCACGTCGAAGGGCTCCAGAATGCCGTCGTCCTTCTGGCGGCGGCCGTCCGCGCCCTCGGTGACGCCGCCGGCGAGCTCCCAGTCGGCGCAGGTCGCGAAGTCGGAGAGGTTCAGAACCCCGTCCTGCGCCAGCGCCAGCACCATCTGCGGCGAGAGGCCCTGGAAGGAGATCAGGTCGTCCTGCGCGCCGAGCCCGCGCGCCTTCTCCAGCGCCTGCGCGGCCTGCTCCTCCAGATGCTCGCGGGCGCGCGCCTGAAGCTCCTCCGCGGTCGCCTCGTCGAAACCATCGATGGAGGCCAGCTCGTCATGCTCGACGAACGCCACCTCCTCGATGTTGGTGAAGCCCTCCGCGACCAGCAGCTGCGCCACCATCTCGTCGATGTTCATCGCGTCCATGAACATCTTGGAGCGGGCCTCGAACTCGGCGCGGCGGCGCGAGCTCTCCTCCTCCTCGGTCATGATGTCGATGGACCAGCCGGTGAGTTGGCTCGCGAGGCGCACGTTCTGGCCGCGCCGGCCGATGGCCAGCGACAGCTGCTCCTCGGGCACCACCACTTCGGCGCGCATCGCGTCCTCGTCCATCACGACCTTGGAGACCTCGGCCGGCTGCAGCGCGTTCACGAGGAAGGTCGCGGTGTCGGACGTCCACGGAATGATGTCGATCTTCTCGCCCTGCAGCTCGCCGACGACGGCCTGCACGCGAGAGCCCCTCATGCCGACGCAGGCGCCCACGGGATCGATGGAGTTCTCGTAGGAGATGACGCCGATCTTGGCGCGCGAACCGGGGTCGCGCGCGACGGCCTTGATCTCGATGGCGCCGTCGTAGATCTCCGGCACCTCCATCTTGAACAGCTCGGCCATGAACTCCGGCGCGGTGCGGCTGAGGAAGATCTGCGGGCCGCGCGCCTCGGCGCGCACGTCGCGGACATAGGCGCGGATGCGGTCGCCCACGCGATAGGCCTCGCGCGGGATCAGCTGGTCGCGGCGCAGCATCCCCTCGCCGCGGCCGAGGTCGACGATGACGTTGCCGTACTCGACCCGCTTGACCACGCCGTTGATGATGGTGCCGACGCGGTCCTTGTATTCCTCGTACTGCCGCTCGCGCTCGGCCTCGCGCACCTTCTGCACGATGACCTGCTTGGCGGTCTGCGCGGCGACGCGGCCGAACTCCATGGTGGGGAGCGTGTCGATCTCGACGAAGTCGCCCACCTCGGTCTCGGGGTTGAGCGCGCGGGCGTCCTCAAGGCTCATCTGGCCCTGATAGTTCTCGACCTCCTCCACGACCTCCTTGACGCGGGTCATGGTGATCTCGCCGGTGCGGCGGTCGATGGCGGCGCGCACGTCGACGTCGGCGCCGTAGCGGGCGCGGGCGGCCTTGCCGAGGCTGTCCTCCATCGCCTCGAGCACCAGCTCGCGGTCGATCAGCTTCTCGCGCGCCACGGCGTCCGCGATCTGCAGCAGCTCAAGCCTGTTGGCCGAAACGGCGGTGCTCATTGGCGCGTCTCCTCGGTCTGCGCGTCGCGGGACGCGTCGTCCTCTTCTTCATCGTCTTCGTCGTCGTCGGGCGTCTCGACCACCTCGTCGAAGGCGGCGGGGTCGAAGCCCTTGTCGGCCTGCGCCTTCAGCGACGCCTCGATCAGCGCGTCGGTCAGCACCAGCTTCGCGTCGGCGAGCGCGGAGAACGGGATCTGCGCCGCCTCGCCGCTCTCCAGCGTCAGCAGAACCTCGTCGCCGCTCAGGCCCTGCAGCTCGCCGGCGTAGCGCTTGCGGCCGTTGATCAGCTCGTCCGTCTCCAGCTTCGCCGTCCAGCCCTTCCAGCGATCGAAATCCTCCAGCCGCGTCAGCGGCCGGTCGATGCCGGGCGATGAGACCTCCAGCGCGTATTCGCGCTCGATGGGGTCCTCCACGTCGAGCAGGGCGGAAAGCGCGCGGCTGAGATCGGCGCAGTCGTCGATCTCCATGCGCCCGTCGGGCCGCTCGGCCATGACCTGCAGCGTGATGCGCCTGCCGCCCATCAGCCGCACGCGCACCAGTTCGAACCCGAGCCCCTCGACGGTCGGCGCGATCAGGTCGGCGATGCGCCGGTCCACGGGCGCCTTTGCGAGCATGTCGGCCATGACGGCTGCGTGAGCTCCAGAGAAAACGAAAAAAGGCCGCACATAGCGGCCCGCCTCGTCTCCCGTGGGACCCGCCAGGGTAGGCGAGACCGCCGCTGTTGCGAGCCATATACGCCGCAAGGCCGGGCGTGGCAAGCCGGACGCGCCTTTCAGCGCCGCGACGGATGGACGGTCGCTCCCGAGCGGCGCAGCCCCGGCGCAACTCCCGTTTCCTCAGCGCGAGGCGCCATGAT
>CAYGUQ010000474.1:0-3709 GCA_964352995.1 uncultured Rhodobacterales bacterium | reverse complement strand
CGCCGCGCTCCAGAAACAGGCTCTCGGCGTAGGCGTTCACCTCCTCGACCGGTCCGCGCATCACCGTGACCTCCACCGAGGCGTCGTGGTCGAGCGGTGCGGACAGCGCAGCGACGGTCGCGTCGTGGCGCTGCTGCCGGCTCTGGGGGACGCGCCGCCCGAGATCGCGCAAGGCGGGATCGAGCGTATAGCTCAGCACGCCGACGCATTCGGCGTCGGGAGCGGCGTCGGCGCCGAACCCGCGGCGCAGGATCTCGCGGATCGCCTCGGAACGGTTCCCGGCCCCCGAACGCGCCATGAAGGCGTCGAGGTCGTCGAGCAGCGCCTGCTCGATGCTGATCGTGATCCGACGCATGGGTTCCCTCCGCTGTCCGGCGACCATCGTCGCGACCGCGCCGCACGGCAAGTCCGCATCGCCGCGCGCGCGGCGCCTGCGAGCGCACCTCCTGCATCGGGGCGCCAACGCACCGGCCCAGGCGGCAGACGAGAGTCTCGACGATCGCCCAATGGACCGACGGAAGCCCTGAAATTCGCCTTGGCGCGCTCATGTCGCCTTCCACACCCTATCAATGCCGGAGCGCCAGGGCGCTGAACGTCGTCGGCCGGCGCGATTTCACCATCGGCTGCGCGCCCGGCGACCGCCCGCTTGCGTCGACCCGCGGCCGCTCTGGCCACCCGACCATCGACGTCGATCGCATCCCCGCACCCCGCATGCCGCACCGCCACCGGCCCGAGACCGGGAGGTGCTTCGACGCGGGCCGCCTCGGAACGGGCGCCCGGGGCGCTCTTCGGCCCGTGTTGTTGCGCGACAATCATCGCGTCCGGCCCGACCGGAGCCCGTCGCTGCGGACGGCGCGACTGCATCGACTGGCCTGTCGCCGGCGCCGCAGGCCTTCGGTTCAGCCGGCGAGCCAACCGCCGTCGGACATGAGGCACGAACCTGTCGTGAAGGACGCGTCATCAGAGGCGAGAAAGAGGATGGCGCGCGCGACCTCCTCGGCGGCGCCCAGTCGGCCCAAGGGGTGACGCGCCACGCTGCGCGCGCGCGCGGCCTCGGGGTCCGGCGCGCGTGCGAAGGAACGGGCCAGCAGCGGCGTGTCGATGGCGCCCGGCACGACCGCGTTGACCCTGACCCCGTCCGGCGCATGGTCCACCGCCATGGTCCGCGCCAGCGACACGACGGCGCCCTTCGAGGCGAGATAGGCGGCGTTGCGGCGACCGCCGGCGAACGCAAGCTGAGACCCTACGAGGACGATGGCGCCGCCGCCGCGCTCGATCATTCCGGGCAAGAGCGCCCGCGACCACAGGAAGGCTCCCGTCAGGTTGGCGTCGATCACGGCGCGCCAGTCGCTCAGCGTCTCCTCCAGGACGCCGCGTCCCGTAGAGAAGCCGGCTGCGGCCACCAGAGCGTCGGCGGGGGCGTCGAAGCGGCTTGCGATCGTTCGCGTCGCCTCGGCGACGGCGGCCTCGTCGGAAACGTCGCAGGACAGCAGCAGCGGCGCCGCGCTGCCGCGCCAACCGGCCGCCGCGGCCTCGAGCGCCGCGCCGTCGCGGTCCACGAGCGCGACGCGGGCGCCCTCCTCGGCGAACAGGCGCGCCGTCGCGAGCCCGATCCCCGATGCGCCGCCGGTCACGACCGCCAGCCTGCCCGCCATCCGATCCGACATGCCTGATCTCCGCCGGCGCCTTGCGGCAGCGTATGATCACCGGCGGCGAGCCGACAAGCGATCACGGCGCTTCGGTCCGTCGTCGGGCGCCGTAACGACAATCGCCGGTCCGCGCGGCGCCGCCGCGCTGTGCGCCCCGTGCGCCTAGTTGCTTGTTTGCGCCGCATTTTCAGCCATGATGGGGCTGGGGCTGCGAAAATGGTTGCGAAGCGGGTCGCCGGGGTCGCTGATCCGCATTCAAATTCGTTGGAGGATCGATCAATGCGTCCAGGCATCGCCGCGCTCGTCGCGACTTTTGTCGCCATGACGGCCAGCGCTCAGGAGCACACCCTCCGCATCCACTCGTTCGGTTCGGCCGCCTCGCTGGACCACACGGCTCATCTCGACCGCTGGGCCGAGGCGGTCGAGGCCGACAGCGGCGGCCGCATCGCCGTGGAGGTCTACCCGTCGATGCAGCTTGGCGGTTCGCCGGCCGATCTCGTGCAGCAGATGGAGGACGGCGTCGTCGACATCATCTGGACCCTGCCGGGCTTCACGCCCGGGCGCTTCCCCGGCGCGCAGGGCCTTGAGCTGCCGTTCATGAACACCGGATTGTCCGAGACCATGAGCCCGGCGGCGATGGAGTTCATCACCGAGCATCTTCAGCCGGAGTTCGAGGGCGTCAAGATCATATCGGTCCACGCGACCGACGCCGCGCTGGTGCACACCAGGGACAGGCCGGTGCGCACGCTGGAGGACTTCGAGGGAATGAAGCTGCGCGTGGCGGGCCGCTTCATCGGCGAGGCGGTGTCGGCGCTCGGCGCGACGCCGGTCGGCATTCCGCTGGGCGGCGTCTATGAGGCGCTGTCGCGGGGTCAGGTCGAGGGCATGCTGATCAACTGGGCGATCACGCAGCCGTTCCGCTTCTATGAAGTCACCCAATTCCACACCGACTATCCGCTGTTTCAGTCGATGCTGATGACGCTGATGCGGCAGGAAAGCTACGACGCCCTGCCGCCCGACCTGCAGGCGGTGATCGACGCGAATTCAGGCGTCGCCTACGCAACGCGCATGGGCGCGATCTGGGACACGGCGACCCAGCCGGCGCGTCAGGCGACGATCGACGCCGGCGACGAGGTGTTTACGCTCGACCCCGCCGAAATCGAGCGCTGGAAGGCGGCGGTGCAGCCGGCCTACGACGTCTGGATCGAGGAGATGTCGTCGCGCGGCTACGACGGCCCGGCGCTGTTCGCCGCATTGCAGGAGATCACCGCCAGGCATGGTCGCAAGTGAGCAGGCCGGCAGGGCCCGGACAGGGCTTGGCGTGACCGCCGCACGCCGCGTTCTCGAGGGGCTGAGCCGACTGGCGGCGATGTTCGGGGGCTTCACGCTCTGCGCTGCGGCCGCCTTCAGCGTGGCTGCGGTGATCGCAGCAGCCTGGGGCGCCCCGGTGCTGGGCGACAGCGAGATCGTGGAGCTGGCGGCGGGCGTCGCCGTCACCTGCTTCATGCCGCTCTGCCAGCTGAACGGCGGGCATGTCGCGATCACCGTCTTCACCGACCGCGCGCCGGCGGCGCTGCGCCGACTTCTGGACACGCTGGCGGCGGCGGCGTTCTGCGCCGTGGTGCTGGTTCTCGTGCAGCGGCTGGGTCAGGGAGGGATCGACGCCTACCAGCGCGGTCGCATCTCGATGTTCCTGCAGCTGCCGCAGTGGTGGGGCTACGCCGCGGTGGCGCTGCCCGCGCTGTTGTGGGCGGCGACCGCGGCGTTCGTGCTGATCGAGCGTCTTGCGGGCGTCGCCCCGCCTCCGCCGGAGGACGCGGAGGCGTGACGCATTACGAGGTCGGCCTCGCGATGTTCGGCGGCGTCGTCGCGATGCTCGTCGCGCGAGTGCCGGTCGCGGCGGCCATGCTGATCGCGGGGGCCGCGGGATATGTCGCGGTGACGGGCTGGGGGCCGCTGCTGGCCAGCCTCAAGACGCTGACCTTCAGCCGCTTCTCCAGCTACACCCTGTCGATCATCCCGCTGTTTCTGCTGATGGGCGAGTTCGCCAGCAAGGGCGG
>CAYGUQ010000473.1:0-3727 GCA_964352995.1 uncultured Rhodobacterales bacterium | reverse complement strand
GCGCCGCCATGCAGCCCATGCCGGCCGAGGTCACCGCCTGCCGGAACACGTGGTCGGTCACGTCGCCGGCGGCGAAGACGCCGGGAATGGCGGTGGCGGTCGAGAAGCCCTGCGTCTTCACGTAGCCGCCATGGTGCAGTTCGAGCTGATCGGCGACGAGGCCTGAGGCCGGCGCGTGGCCGATGGCGACGAAGACGCCGTCCACCGCGATCTCGCGCGTCTCGCCCCCGTGGACGTCGCGCAGGCGCAGGCCGGTGACGCCGGCGGGTTCGCCGCCGCCGAGCACCTCGTCGACCTCGTGGTTCCAGATCACCTCGATCTTGGGGTGCTTGAAGAGCCGATCCTGCAGGATCTTCTCCGCGCGCAGGCTGTCGCGCCGGTGCACCAGCGTCACCTTGCTCGCGTGATTGGTGAGGTAGAGCGCCTCCTCGACCGCGGTGTTGCCGCCGCCGACCACGGCGACCGTCTTGCCGCGATAGAAGAAGCCGTCGCAGGTGGCGCAGGCGGAGACGCCGAAACCCTTGAACTTCTCCTCCGACGGCAGGCCGAGCCAGCGCGCCTGCGCCCCGGTCGCGAGGATCACCGCGTCCGCCAGATAGACCTCGCCGCCGTCGCCGACCGCGCGGAACGGCCGCTGCGACAGGTCGAGGCTCGTCACGATGTCTGTGACGATCTCGGTCCCGACCGCCCTCGCATGGGCCTCCATGCGCTGCATCAGGTCCGGCCCCATCACCATCGCGTCGCCCGGCCAGTTCTCGACCTCGGTCGTGATGGTGAGCTGGCCGCCGGGCTGGATGCCCTGGACGAGCACCGGCGATAGCATCGCGCGCGCCGCATAGACCGCGGCGGTATAGCCCGCCGGCCCCGATCCGATGATGAGCACCCGCGCGCGCTTTTCCCCAGCCATCCCGCTCTCCCGATCCCCGTGCGCCCGCCGTCAGGCGCAGCCCTTCCGGCCGTCGCGCCTATTTAGGCGGGCGCGAGCAGCGCCGCCACCCTCTCCGCCGCGCGGTCGGCCTCGCGCAGCGGCTCATAGCGCCAGCGCTCGAACGCGCCGGTGAAGGGGCGCGCGGCGCCGGCCGCGCGCAGCGCCTCGTGGAAGCGCGCGAACTTCGGCGCCACGCGGTCCACGGGGCTGATGAAGAGCGGCTTGCCGACCGTCGCGGCCTCCGAAGCCATGTTGACCGAATCCTCGGTCGCCACCACGGCGTCGGCGAGCCAGAGAATCGCTGGATAGGGGTTGTCGCCGACGCCGGGCCATACCCAGCCGCCTAGTCCGCCCACGGCGTCCGCGAGCCGGTCCACCACGGCGCGCGGCGTGCGGCGCGAGGGCGTGATCATCAGGCCGGCGCCGTCCACCGCAAGCCGCGCCAGCCCGTCGCAGAGCCGCTCCAGCGCCCGTGCGCCGAAGGCCGCCGAGCGGCTTGGCCCGCCGACCAGCACCGCCACGCGGGGCTGCGGCAGATGGCCGAGCCGCCGCTCCCAAGTCGCCGCGTCGCGTCGGAGCGCCGCCGGGTCGAGGTCGTTCAGGGCGCCGAGCGTCTCCAGCACGTTGGCGCCCCTCAGCCCGTCATGCGCCGGCGCGATCACCGCGTCGAACGCCGAGAGGCGCATCTGCGGGTTGAGCACCTGCGCCGTGCGCACGTGCGCGCCGCTCTCGCGGCCGAGCGCGCCGAGCGCCGCCACGATCGGGGCCGAACGACGCCCCGCGCCGACCGCCAGAGCGGGCCAGGGCGGCCTGAACGGCGCGGGGTCCTCCAGCGCCGAGAACGGCCACCCGCCCGCCCGCGCGCCGCCGAGCGGCCAGAGGAAGGCCGGCAGTCTGTCATAGGGCGCGCGCGGCCGCGTCAGCAGTTCGCAGACCTCGCCGCCGGCGCGCCGCGCCACGGCCAGCGCCAGCGCCCGGGCCTGGCGCGCGTTGCCGGCTGACCCGTCGCTGAGCGCCCAGATCGCCGGACGCCCGCCTTTTGCGCAATCGGTTTCCATTTGTTTCTCGTATGAGCAACATTATTGCACCGACGCGGCCGCCCCGATAATAGGGACGCGTTGCGGCGCGCATCGTCGTGGGCCCATCTTAACCTTGGAACGAGCATGAGCGTCGGCAAACTCGACCCGATCGACCGAAAAATTCTCGCCGAACTGCAGGCGGACGGGCGAATGACCAACGTGGAGCTCTCGCGCCGCGTGGGCATCTCGGCGCCGCCGTGCCTGCGCCGTGTGCGCGCGCTCGAAGAGGGGGGCCTGATCCGCGGCTACCACGCGCGCGTCGATTCGCGGATGCTCGGTTTCGAGGTCATGGTGTTCGCCATGGTGGGTCTGCAGAAGCAGGCCGAGGCGGACCTCGTGGCGTTCGAGGAACTCTGCCGAAGCTGGCCGCTCGTGCGCGAGTGCCACATGCTCAACGGCGAGATAGATTTTCTGCTGAAATGCGTGGCGCCGGACCTCTCGGCCTTCCAGTCGTTCCTGACGGGAAGCCTGACCTCGGCGCCGAACGTGGCGAGCGTGAAGACGTCGCTGGTGATCCGCCCCTCCAAGCAGGAGCCGGGCGTGCCGTTCGATGTTCTGGAGGCCCGCGCCGCCGCGGAATCCTGAGGTCGACCCAGGGAAGCCGGCGGCTGCGCGGGCCTCGCAGGGCCGTCAGCGCGTGACGAGGGCGGCTTTCATCACCGCGGTCAGGGCGACGTCGCCGTTCTCGTAGGCGTCGCGCGCGCCGGCGATGGGGAGGACGCCGGTGACGACGGTGGACGGCGTCGCGGCGGCCTTCGGGGCCTCGACCGCAAGGCGCTGCTGCTGGGCGATCATGGCGTAGGCCTCGGCTGCGCCCTCGATGGGCGTGTTGCCGGTCAGCGCGGCGGGGCCGGCGAGCGCGGCGCCGGCAAGGGCGAAGGCGAGAGCGGCGGCGCTTGCGGTCTGGAATTTGCGGGTCATCGATTTGTCTCCTGTTGGGCCGCAGCGCCGAGGAGCCCGTCGCTGCATCTGCTTCTGCTCTGAATATATGCGCTGCAATGCAGTCATATCAGTATGTTGAAGCGCATAATTTTGCGACGCAGCATTCTCGCATCATCACCCTGCGGGTGACCTTGGCATCACCCTTGCGGCGCCCGGTCGCACCACCCCTTCGCAAATCCCAGGGGGGCGCCTTGCGGTGATTCTTGGCGCAGCTGCTCCGAAACGGGGCGTTTTGCGCGCGCGTCCCAGGGCGCGCGACGGCCCGTCGCGCTTGCCGCCCGATGCGAATCAGGGCGATCCGAAACGGGGCGACAGGTCGAGGATGACGAGGGGTTCGCGTCCTGCGGCGCTGCGGCGACGGACCTTCTCGGCCCTGGGGGCCTCGAACCCCCGCCTGCGCAGCCGGCGCCGCGATCGGCGGACCGGCTCATCCGCGGGTCGCTTCGAACGCGACGAAGGCGGCGCTGGCTATCTCCGACGCCCGGGGGGCGTTCCCGGCCGGCGCATCTTCGGTCCGCGACGTCCCGCCTCCGCCGAGGGCTTGGACGCAGGGCGTGGCGCGCGAGGGGGCGCGCCAGATGACGATGCGAGGCATGGCCAAGCTCCTGTCCATGTTGTGCGGGATCATGGGGCCCCGGCGACGGTCGAGGTCATCGACGATGCTGGGTGGCTTGCTCCGGCGCGAGCCCGGAAACGAGGGGGAACGGGCGCCGCGGCGCAACGCGGACAACATCAGCGCCTGAGCGGACTGGGAGCGAGGCGGCTTCCGGGCGTCGGC
>CAYGUQ010000472.1:0-3742 GCA_964352995.1 uncultured Rhodobacterales bacterium | reverse complement strand
CCTCGGTGCGCGCCCAGCTCAGAGCGATCGCCGCGCCGCCGTCCTCGCCACGCGTCAGCGTCAGCGGCGGCGGCGGCGCCGGCGGCCGGGCTACCGCCGGCAGCCGCCAGCACGCCAGCCGCCGCTCCAGCGCCGCGACGCGCGCCCTCTCCGCCGTCACTGCCGCGCGCCCCGCCTCGAGGTCCGACGCCCTGAGCGCGGCGACGTCGTGGCTGTAGGGGAACGCGTTCAGCGTCGGGTGCTCCCAGATCGTCGCGCCGGGCTCGGGGACGATCGGGTTCAGGTCGATCGGGAAGGTCTCAAACAGTGCGTCCTCGTCGATTTCCGCCTGCGTCCAGCGCCGGTCCACCGCGTCGATCACCGCCGCCCAGTCGGTCGGCTCGCCGTGGGGCTGGGCGTAATAGGGCAGCCGGTCGCGCCCGGCGCCCATGTAGAGGTCGACGACGCGGAGATCGAACCCGCAGTCCTCCGTCAGCGCCATCTCCACCGGCCCCGCCGGCCCGCGCGCCGGGAACGGCAGGCAGGGGATGCCGTAGCTCTCCGCGAAAACCAGCCCGTGCAGCGAGGTCGAGACGATCCGGCGGCACGACAGGATGTCGTCGAGCCGCGCCCGCATCGCCCCGGTCGAGATGTCGGTGACGGTGTTGATCAGCCGCACCGAGCCCGCGAACTCCGCCGGGATCTCCGCTCGCCGCAGCCCAGCGCGCGGGTGGCACTCCGTCGCGCGGTCGGCGAGTTCGGAGAGATGCAGGATCACCCCCAGCTCCCACCGCTTCTCGACCTCGGGCCGGTAGAAGCGCGGCAGCAGCCAGACCGGGTCGCCGAATGTCGGCGCGGCGACGCGCCCGCCTGCGATCAGCGCGCCTGAGAGCGGCCCGCGTGTGGCGCAGACATGCGCGCTAAGGCCGGGGTCGGGCGACTGCCGCGCCGCCTTGTCGGCAAGTCCGGAGCGCGGCGAGCAGCCGGTGCCCCAGAACCACGCCTCGCCGCCGGCGATGTTCTGCCCAACCGTGCCGACAGCCACAAGCCGCGGGTTCTCGGAGCGGAATGGAACGCGCCGAACCGGCCTGCCCGACAAGAGCGCCGTCATAACCGCGCTGAGCGCGTCGCCAAGGTTGAGATAGTCCTGCGCCGCCGTGCCGCCGGCCCAAGCGAGTGGCGCGACGCCCTCTCCGCGGACGATCCGCGCGAGCTCGCCGCTCACGCCCGCCCCCCGAGCCACCGTGCGAGACGCCGCCCAGCGGTCGCGCCGGCTCCCTGGGCCGCCGCGTGCTCGGCCGGGACGCCCTCGACGTCGAAGGGCGCGGCCGCGATCAGCGGATGGTCCCAGATCGTTCCGCCCGCCGGCGCCGCCAGCGGCGCGGCGCCGGCGGGGCAGGCGTCGATCAGCGCGTCCCCGTCCATGTCGAGAGGCCGCGCCTCGGCGTCGATCGCGCGCGTTAACGCGTCCCAGTCGGTCGGCCGGCCCTTGCGCTGACGCCAGTAGACGATCTCCTCCAGTCCGCAGCCGAGCAGAAGGTCGACGAAGCGGGCGTTGACCCTTCCGATGGCGTCCGGCGCGGTCAGGTCGGCGGTGGCCACCCCTTCCGCGCCGCGGTCTGCCCCGAGATAAAGGCAGGGCACGCCGTAGGCGGCGGCGATCGCCAGCCCGTGCAGCGACGTCGAGACGATCCGGCGGCAGGCGCGGATCTCGTCGATCTTGTCGCGGGTCGCCGCCACCGTTGGCGGCGCGACCATAGTGATCAGCCGCACCGAGCCGTCCGCCGGCGCGGCGTAGCGGGTGATCGCCGGCTTGGCCGCGGCCTCGAAACCGCGGTCGGCGAGTTCGGAGAGGTGCAGCACGACGCCCAGCTCCCACTGCTTCTCCACGGGCGCGGCGTGGAAGCGCGGCAGCAGCGCGGCGGGGTCGCCGAAGGGGATGTCCGGCGCGCCGCCGCCCGACAGCAGCCTCGCCGAGAGCGGGCCGCGCGTCGCATGGAGCCGGAATTCGGTGCCCGCCGGCGGGACGAAGGGGCGCCGGCGCGGCGACAGCGGGTCCGACCACGGCGAGCAGCCCGCGCCCCAGACGTCCACCCGTCCGCCGAGAAAGTTCTGCGCGATGGTGCCGATCGCGGCGATCCGCGGCGCGTCGGAGACGAAGTTGGCGGTCGCCGCAGGCCGGCCGGAGACCATGGTCAGCAGGAAGGGGCTCAGCGCGTCGCCGACATTCACGTAGGGCGGCGGACCGGGCTGGGCGCGCACCCAGGCCAGCGGCGCCGCCACGGCTTCGGCGTACATGTCCGGCATCGAGCTTCGTCCCCCCAGCGCGCGCGCGCCGCCACAGCGGTCGCGCGCTTTCGTCAGAGCGATGGCGCCCCGCGCCGGGAAGGGCAACCCCGCGCGCCCGCGCGCCATCCCCAGGACCATGCCCGGACCATCTCCAAGCATGCCCCGACCATGGCGCCCGAAGCGTTCAGAACCGGTTGAGCGCCCAAGACAGTGCGTCGCGCCACACCCGGTCGAGCCGCCCGAGCGGCCGCCTCGCCGCGGCCCGCGCGCGCAGCAGCGCCGCTGCGGCGATCTCCGGCGGCGCCGGCAGGCCGGAGGCCGGGTCGACGTAGTCGGGGTGCAGGATCAGCGCCGCGGCGGTCAGCGCGTCGAGGTCGAGCGCGCGGTCGCGCGGCGGCGGGTCGACGTCGTCGGTCAGCCCCCAGCCGGCGTAGAACGGACGCCCGAAGCAGGTGACCGCCTTGCGCCGCAACAGCGCCTCGAAGCCCATCAGCGAGGTGATGGTCGCCACGCGGTCTGCCCAGTCCAGGCAGACCGCCGCCGGGGCGCGGTCCGCCACAGCGTCGGCGAAGCGCAGCGCCTCGTCCCGCGGCGCGGCGCCCGGCCGCAGGCCGGTCTCGACGTCCGGATGCGGCTTGAAGAGCAGGAAGGCGTCCGGAAACCGCGCGCGCGCGGCCTCCAGCAGCGCGAGGTTGGTCCGCACGGCGCGGGCGCCGAGGCGGATCGAGGCGTCGTCCTCCACCTGGCCGGGCACGAGCACCCGCTCCCGGCCCGGCGCGTGGGGCAGCGCGGCGGCGCCCTCGAGGTTGTACTTGGTCAACCCCGCCGCCAGCACCTGCGCGCGCAGCGCCGCGGCGCGCGCCTTCAGGGCGGGCGCGAAGTCGGCGGCGGCGACCGTCTCCTCGAACGCGTTGCGGCGGGTGGCGTCGAAGTGCGGCGGGCCGGGGCGGATAGCCAGCGAGACCGGGGCCGTGTGCCGCAGGCCGAGCCCCACCGAGCGCAGGAAGCCGTCCTCGACCCGAAGCGCGCCGGCCGCCGCGGGGTCGCCCTCGCCCGCGTCGCCCCACAGGACGCGAGGGTCGCCGCCGGCCTCCGCCAGGCTGCGCGCGGCGCGCGGCGGCCCGTCGGGCCCGGTCAGAAACGGCGCGAGGCAACGGCGCTTCCAACGGCTCATGCCCACCAGCGCGACCGGGCCACGCGCGCGCAGCGCCGCGGCGCGCAGCAGCGCCTGCGCGTCCAACGCCGCGTCGAGCCCCACATCGCGGCCAGACCACGGACAGCGCGGGCGGGCGCCCGCGAGCAGAGCGAGCGGATCCGGCGCGACCCCGGCCGCGTCGAAGACCGCCGCGCCGCCGAGACGGGCCCAGAGCGCCGCGTCGGCGGGCGGGCCGAACGCCGCCTCCAGACGCTCGGGGTCCGCCGCCGCCGCGTCCCTGACGCAGAGGACGTCGGCGTCCGCGAAACGCGCCCGCGC
>CAYGUQ010000471.1:0-3749 GCA_964352995.1 uncultured Rhodobacterales bacterium | reverse complement strand
CGGCGCGCCACCAGCCAGGCCGCCGCCATCAGCGCCAGCGCCAGCAGCAGGCCCGGCAGGATGCCGGCGGTGAACAGGTCGGCGATGGAGATGCGCCCGCCGGCGGCGATGGAGTAGATGATCATGTTGTGGCTGGGCGGGATCATCAGCGCGATGATCGAGGAGACGACAGTGATGTTCACCGCATAGTCGACGTCGTAGCCGCGTTCCTTCATCTGCGGCACCATCAGCCCGCCGATGGCCGATGCGTCGGCCGCCGCCGAGCCGGAAATGCCGCCGAAGAGCAGCGAGGCGGAGATGTTCACCTGCCCCAGCCCGCCGCGGAAATGCCCCACCAGCCCGCCCGCCAGCGCCACGAGCCGGCGCGCGATGTCGCCGCGCACCATCAGCTCGCCGGCGAAGATGAAGAACGGGATCGCCATCAGCGCGAACACCGAGACGCCGGAGTTCAGCCGCTGGAACACCACCACCGGCGGCAGGCCCATGTGCAGGATCGTCGCGAAGGAGGCGATGCCGAGGCAGAAGGCGACCGGCGTGCCGATCAGCAGCAGGACCGTGAAGGTCCCGAACAGGATCCAGAGGTCCATGGGCTCAGCCCTCCTTGGCTTCGGCTGCGTCGCCGAAGCGGGACGTCGGAAGGCCGGCCGCGCGGCGGGCGAGGCGCTCCAGCGAGAAGATCACGATGAGCGCGCCGCCGCCCACGAGCGGCGCGAAGTCGACGGCGCCGGAGACGCCCAGCGAGGGCAGCTTAACCTCGTAGGCCGACGCGGCGAGCTGCCCGCCATACCAGAGCATGCCGAAGCCGAAGGCGATCACGAGCACGTCGGAGATCGAGTAGAGGACCAGCTTCACCCGCTCGGGCAGGACGAAGAGCAGGATGTCGAAGCTGAGGTGGTAGCCCTCGCGGATGCCGACCGCGGCGCCGAGAAAGATGAACCAGCCCATGAGGATGACGGCGAAGGGCTCGCTCCAGACGATCGAGCTGTTGAGCCCGTAGCGGAACGCCACCTGCGCCGCGATCACCACCGTCATCAGCACCAGCGCCCCGGCCGCCAGCCACAGCGCGGCCGTCGCGAGCCGCCCCAGGCCGAGCGCGGCGATCTCCATGGTTCGTCTCACGAGCAGCCGCCCCCGTCGTCTGGATGGACGCCGCAGGCCCGCGCGGAGAGGGCCGGCGGCGCCGGTTGGGCGGACGGCCCGCGCGGGCCGTCCGGTATGTCAGGCGGGTGCGCTCACTCGGTCGCCTGGATGCGCTCGACGAGGCTCTTGAGCTTGGGGGTGTTGGCGTGGCGCTCGTAGACCGGGGCCATCGCCTCGATGAAGGGCGTCTTGTCGATGGTGTCGATGACCTGCACGCCGGCGGCGCGCACCTTCTCCTCGGAGACCTTCTCGCGCGCGGCCCAGAGCTCGCGGTTGACGGGCACGCTGTCCTTCGCGGCCTGGCGCACGAGCGCCTGATCCTCGGGGGAGAGCTTGTCCCAGCTCACCTTCGACATCACCAGGACCTCGGGGACGATGAGGTGCTGGTTGAGCGTGTAGTAGCCGGCGACCTCGTAATGGCCGGAGGATTCGTAGGACGGCCAGTTGTTCTCGGCGCCGTCGATGACGCCGGTCTGCAGGCTCGAATAGACCTCGCCGTAGGGCATCGGCGTGGCGTTGGCGCCGAGCGCGGTCATCATGTCGACGAACACGTCCGACTGCATGACGCGCACCTTCATGCCCGCGAGATCCTCGACCGACCTGATCGGCTTCTCGCGGTTGTAGAAGCTGCGGCTGCCGCCGTCGTAGTAGGCGAGCCCGACGAAGCCGTGCGGCTCGAACGCGGCGAGGATCTCGTCGCCGACCGGGCCGTCCATGACGCGGTGCATGTGGTCGGTGCCGCGGAAGATGAACGGCAGGGAGACGACCTTGGTCTCCTCGACGAGGTTGTTGAACGGGCCCATCGAGACGCGGTTGAAGTCGATCACGCCGAACTTCGTCTGCTCGATGGTGTCCTTCTCCTCGCCGAGCTGGGCGGAGTGGTAGACCTCGACGCAGAGGCGGCCGCCGGAGCGCTCCTCGAGCATCTCGCCCATCTTCTCGACCGCCGCGACGGTCGGGTAGCCCTCGGGGTGGGTGTCCGAGGACTTGAAGGTGATCTCGCAGGCGCCCGCGGCGCCGGCGAACGCGGCGGACGCCAGAAGCGCGCCGATGATCGTCCGATAATGCTTCATGCTGTCTTCCTCCCTGGAACGGCCGTCACAGCCGGTAGGCCCTCTTTGCGAGCCGGTATGAAAGGTCGTGGGCGACCTCGTGGGCCTCGTCCTCCGCCAGCCGCCCCGTGGCGACCAGCGTGGCGAGGAACGCGCAATCCACGCGGCGGGCCACGTCGTGGCGCGCGGGGATCGAGAGATAGGCGCGGGTGTCGTCGTTGAAGCCGACGGTGTTGTAGAAGCCCGCGGTCTCGGTGGTCGTCTCGCGGAAGCGGCGCATCCCCTCCGGGCTGTCGTGGAACCACCAGGCGGGGCCGAGCCGCAGCGCGGGGTAGACGCCGGCGAGCGGCGCCAGTTCGCGCGCGTAGGCCGTCTCGTCGAGGGTGAAGGCGATGACGGTCAGCTCCGGCCGCTCGCCGACGGCGTCGAGCAGGGGCTTCAGCGCGCGCACGTAGTCGGTGCGGACGGGGATGTCGTAGCCCTTGTCGCGCCCGAACCGCGCCATGGCCTGTGCGGAGTGGTTGCGGAAGCTGCCGGGGTGGATCTGGAGCACGAGCCCGTCGTCGAGGCTCATCCGCGCCATCTCGGTGAGCATCTGGCCGCGGAAGGCGTCGGCCTCCTCCGCCGTGCAGGCGCCGCGCAGCGCCTTGTCGAAGAGCGCCGCGGCGTCGGCCTGCGGAAGATCCTCGGTCCGTGCGGTCGCGTGGCCGTGGTCCGTGGAGGTGCAGCCGAAGCCCTTGAAGAAGGCGCGGCGCGCGCGGTGGGCGGCGAGGTAGCCCTCCCAGCCGGTCGCGTCTTGGCCCGTCAGCGCGCCCAGCTTCTCGACGTTGGCGGCGAAGTCGGGGAACTCGGGGTCGACCACCGGGTCAGGCCGGTAGGCGGTGACGACGCGCCCGCCCCAGCCGCTCTCGCGGATCATCGCATGCCAGCGCAGGTCGTCGAGCGGGCTTTCGGTCGTCGCGATGACCTCGATGTTGAAGCGTTCGAAAAGGGCGCGGGGGCGGAATTCGGGGCGGGCGAGGCTGTCGGCGACGCTGTCATAGACCGCGTCGGCGTTCGCGGCGCAGAGCCGCTCAGTCACGCCGAAAACGGTCTGGAAGGCGTGGTCGAGCCAGAGCCGCGAAGGCGTGCCGCGGAACAGGTGGTAATTGGCCGCGAAGAGCCGCCAGATCGCCCGCGGGTCGGCCTCCGTCTCGCCGCCGTCGGCGCGCGGCACGCCGAGCGCCTCCAGCGGCGCGCCCTGCGAGTGCAGCATGCGGAAGACGTAGTGGTCGGGCGTCACGAACAGCCGCGCGGGGTCGGGGAACGGCGCGTTCTCGGCGTACCAGCGCGGGTCGGTGTGGCCGTGCGGGCTGACGAGCGGCAGGTCTCGGACGCCGGCGTGGAGTTCGCGGGCGAGGCCGCGGGCGCGCCCCTCCACCGGAAACAGCCGGTCTTCGTCCAGCAACGCCATACGCGTCTCCACCCCCTGAAATCAGGCCGTTTCGGCTCTTGTGATAGGCTAATATGCTAGTATAGAATTGCTGTCAACATGCGCTCGAATGGGCCATAGGGGAG
>CAYGUQ010000470.1:0-3752 GCA_964352995.1 uncultured Rhodobacterales bacterium | reverse complement strand
CTCAATCATCCCCCCGTAACGCTCATATGCCGCCCCACGCTGCCAAAATCCCCCTGCCGCGTATAGTCGAAATCATGCCCCTTCGGCTTCCGGGCGATCGCTCCGCGAATGGTCTCCACCAGCGGCTCGTCGCTCTCCGAGGCGCGCAGCGGGGCGCGCAGGTCGGCTGAATCGTCCTGGCCGAGGCACATGTAGAGCATGCCGGTGCAGGTGACGCGGACGCGGTTGCAGCCCTCGCAGAAGTTGTGGGTGAGCGGCGTGATGAAGCCGATGCGGGCGCCGGTCTCCTTCGCCCTCACATAGCGGGCGGGGCCGCCGGTGCGCAGCGGAATGTCCTCCAGCGTCCAGCGGCGCGCGAGCGTCTCGCGGACTTCGGAGACGGGGAGATACTGGTCGAGCCGGTCCTCGTTGCCGAGGTCGCCCATGGGCATGACCTCGATGAAGGTGAGGTCCATGGCCCGCGCGGCGCACCATTCGGCCATCGGCACGATCTCATGGTCGTTCACGCCCTTGAGCGCGACGGCGTTGATCTTGACCGAGAGCCCGGCCTCCTGCGCCGCGTCGATGCCGTCGAGCACCTGGGCGAGGCGGCCGCGGCGGGTGATCTCGAGGAACTTGCGCTCGTCCAGCGTGTCGACGCTGACGTTGACGCGCTTGACGCCGCAGTCGGCCAGCGCCCTGGCGTGGCGGCGAAGCTGGGAGCCGTTGGTGGTCAGCGTCAACTCGTCGAGGCCGTTTCCGAGGCGCTTCCCCATGTTCTCGAAGAACTGGAGGATGTCGCGGCGCACCAGCGGCTCGCCCCCGGTGATGCGCAGCTTGCGCACGCCAAGGTCTGTGAAGGCGTTGCAGAGGCGCGTCAGCTCCTCCAGCGACAGCACCTCCTGCTTGGGGAGGAACTGCATCTCCTCCGCCATGCAGTAGACGCAGCGGAAGTCGCACCGGTCGGTCACGGAGACGCGGAGATAGGTGATCGGCCGGGCGAAGGGGTCGATCAGCGGGGCGCAGGGCATGGCGGCTTCCTCCAGTATCGAGGCGCAACGTAAGGCTTCGCCCCCGCGTCGGCAATCGATTGGCGCGGGGCGGCGAGGCGGCTAGCGTGGGGGCGGGGAGGACCGCGCCATGAACGAGACGTCCAACGACCGCGAGGCGGGGCCGACGCGCGACCGCATCCAGCGGATGGTCGACCTCTCGGCGACGCCGGAGGCGGTGTGGGCCGTGATCGGGAACTTCGCCGACATGGGCTGGCACCCGCTGGTGCGCGAGACCGCGCCGGCGGAGATCGAGGGCGCCGCCTATCGGCACGTGACGCTCGACGACGACGAGGTGTTCATGGAGCGGCTGGCGGAGACGGGGCCGCGGCACATGAGCTACGAGATCG
The DNA here is from genome assembly GCA_964352995.1 of uncultured Rhodobacterales bacterium. Lineage (GTDB taxonomy): Bacteria > Pseudomonadota > Alphaproteobacteria > Rhodobacterales > Rhodobacteraceae > Rubrimonas. The sequence goes on along the minus strand of CAYGUQ010000470.1, from coordinate 2,374 downwards.
TCGACGGGCCGCTGCCGATCTCGGACCATCTCGCGACGCTGTCGGTCACGGCGCAGGGCGCGGGCTGCCGGGTGTTCTGGTCGGCGCTGTTCGAGCCCCATGACGGGGCGGACGCATGGTGCGACAGGCTGGTGGCCGGCTTCTACGAGGCGGGGCTCGCGGCGCTGGCGGAGCGCTTCGAGGGCTGAGGGCTCAGCTCGGGGCCCGGCGCAGGGAGACGCGCGCCCGCACCGGCGCGCGGGTGCGCAGCGTGACGCGGCCGACGGCCTCGGGCGGCGGGCCGGCGGGCGTGAAGACGAGGCGCGGCAGGGCGGCCGACAGCAGCGCCCGCCCCTCCATCCGCGCCAGCGCCATCCCGACGCAGGCGCGCGGCCCGGCGCCGAAGGGCATGAAGGCGGGCGGCGGCGGCACGCGGAAGCGCTCGGGCGCGAAGGCGTCCGGCGCCGGCCAGTCGCAGTTGCGGTGGAGCATGAAGATGGGGATCTGGAAGCGGTCTCCGGCCCTGACGTCGAGCGCGCCGGACGGCCCCTCGTAGCGGTCGTCCTCGCGCGCCTCGCGGGCCAGCGCGTAGGCGGGCGGGTAGAGGCGCAGGATCTCCTCATAGGCGCGGGCCAAGGCGGCGGGCTCGTCGGTCTCGGCGAGCCGGGCCTGCGTCGCCGGCTCGCGGGCCAGCCGGTCGAGGCCCCAGGAGAGCGAGAGCGCGGTGGTCTCGTGGCCGGCCATGAACAGCGTCATGACCTCGTCGCGCACCTCGCGGCGGCTGAGGGCCGCGCCGGTCTCGGGGTCGCGCGCGCCGAGCAGCGCATCGAGCAGATCGCCCTGGCCGCCCGGCGCGCCGAGCCGCGCGTCGATGACGCCGTTCAGCACGCGGTCGATCTCCAGCACCATGGCCGAGACGCGGGCGCGCGAGCGGCGCGGCGCCCAGGCGGGCAGGCCCATGAGGTCGGCCAGCGAGGCGGTGGAGGCCTCGATGAGCAGGCGGTCGAGCGTCTCGGCGAGCGGCTTGGCGCGGGGGCCGAGCTCGGCGCCGAAGAAGGCCTCCATCGCGATGTCCATGGTCAGGCGCAGGCAGTCGGCCGAGAGGTCCACCGGCCGGCCGACCCGCGCCGCCTCCTCCCACCCCGCGACCGTGGCGGCGGTGCGGCGCGCGACGACGCCCTCGACGCGGGCCAGCGCCTTCGCGCTGAAGGCGGGGCCGATCAGGCGGCGGCGCTGGCGCGAGGCCTCGCCCTCCAGCAGCAGCGAGCCGGAGCCGAGCACGTCGCCCAGCAGCGCCTGATAGAGCGGCCCCTTGCCGTAGGACGAAGCCCTGGTCGCGAGGATGTGACGGGCGAGGCCGGCGTCGTTGACGGTGACGAGGCGCAGGCCGGCGAGCCGCTCCATGCGCCAGGGCAGCGCGCCCACGCCGGGGTGGAACATGTGCAGCAGGTTGCGCCGCGCCCGCCAGAGCGTCAGCGCCGTGGTCGCCGCGCGCAGCGAGGGGCTGGCGTCGAGCCGCGCCAGCGCCGGCGGGGCGGGGCGCGGGTGCAGCGAGGGCGGCGGGCCGGGCCGCGTCGTCTCCGGGCCAGCGGTGTCTGGCGTCGTCATGGCGTCCATCCTGCGCGCCGGATGCGCCGCGCGCGGCGCCGCGGCCGCATCGCGCCGCCTTGCCCCGCAACGGTAGCGCCACTAAGCCCGCGGGGCGAGCGGCGCAAGGAGGCGAGCCCCATGTTCACCGGAATCATCACCGACATCGGCGAGGTCGCGGCGGTCGAGCCGGTCGCAGGCGGCCTGCGCGCCCGCATCCGCTCCGCCTACGACCCCGCCGGCGTGGCGCTGGGCGCCTCCATCGCCTGCGACGGGGTGTGCCTGACGGTGACGGATCGCGGGGCCGAAGGCGCCGGCGGCTGGTTCGCGGTGGACGTCTCGGGCGAGACCGTCTCGCGCACCACGCTCGACGGCTGGGCGCCGGGGCGGCGGGTGAACCTGGAGCGGTCGCTGAAGGTCGGCGACGAGCTGGGCGGGCACATCGTCTCGGGCCATGTCGACGGCGTCGGCGCGGTGGTCGCGGCGCGGGCGGACGGCGAGAGCACCCGCGTCGTGATCGCCGCGCCGGCGGCGCTGGCGGGCTTCATCGCGCCGAAAGGCTCCATCGCGGTCGACGGCGCCTCGCTGACGGTGAACGAGGTGGAGGACGCGGCCGATGGCGGCGCGCGCTTCGGCGTCAACCTCATCCCCCACACCAAGCAGTGGACCACGTTTGCCGACATGGCGCCGGGGCGCCGCGTCAACCTCGAGATCGACGTGCTGGCGCGCTACGTCGCGCGGCTGAAGGAGGTCGCCGGCGGCGCGTAGCGCGCCCTTGCGAGCGGAGGGGCGGGGCAGGTCCGAGGCG
>CAYGUQ010000469.1:0-3765 GCA_964352995.1 uncultured Rhodobacterales bacterium | reverse complement strand
CGGCGGAGGAGCAGGCGCAGCCAGCCGCGGCGGAGGAGGCCGCGCCGCCCGCGGCCGCCAAACCCGCCGAGCAGCCGGCCGCGGCCGCTCCCGCGCCCGAACCCGAACCGGCGCCCGAGCCGGAGGAGCCCGCGCAGGACGTCGCCGAGGAGACGCCCGAGCCCGCGGTCGCGCGCGCGCCGGCCCGCGACCCGCTGCGCCGCGAGCCCGCCCCGATGACCGAGGAGCGGCTTGAGGTGCTCGCCAACCTCGCCGAGATCGAGAAGACCGCGCGCCGCGTGACGCTGATGGACCTCACCGAGCGCGTCTGCAAATGGCCGATCGGCGACCCGACCGACCCCGCCTTCCGCTTCTGCGGCCTGCCCGCGCAGCAGGGCAAGCCCTACTGCGCGGCGCATGTCGCCGTCGCCTTCCAGCCGATGTCGAGCCGCCGCGACCGCGACCGGCAGCGCGTGCGCAGCTGAGCGCGGCGCCGGCCGTCTAGAACGACCAGACGCGCGCGTCGTCCTCAAGCATCGCCGCCGCCATCTCTGGCGGCGACGCCACCCCGACGCCCGCGATGAGCGCGTCGGCAGCGGCGCCGCGCCCCGGCAGATAGATCGCGCAGACCTCCACCGCGGCGCCGCCCTCCATGGCGGCCCTCAGCAGGCCCTGCGGACTCATGCCGCGAGGGGGCTGCGGCGCAAGCGCCGTCTCCGGCGCCTCGCGCAGCGCGATGTCGCCGCCGGGGCCGCAGAGCAGGATGCGCGTCTGCGCCCCAGCGCGCAGCGCCTGCATCGTCAGCACCATCGCCATGAGTTGCGTCTGGGGCTGCGGCGACGTCACGACCGTGACGAGCTTGCCGGCCTCCGCCTGCGCCGCCAGGGGCGCGGCGAGGCAGATCGCGGCGCTCAACAGCAGGTTCCTCATGTCGGCTCTCCCATGCCCGGTTCTTGCGCCGGCGGATGCGCCGGGGCTCTTGGAGAGAGGTTAGCAGGCGGGCTTGTTGAAAGAACCATGTCGCGTATATCTTTTATGGTGACATCCGCACATTGGTGCGGTCGGCGGCCGCGCCGCACGATCTGGACAGGACGCGATGAAGCTGACGGCCTACACGAACTTCGCCCTGCGCACGCTGCAGCTCGCCGCGCTGCGCGCGCCCGGCCTCGCCCGCGTCGAGGAGGTGTCGCAGGCGCACGGCCTCAGCCGCGCCCACATCACCAAGGTCGTCCACGAGCTCGGCCGCGCCGGCTATCTTGAGACGCTGCGGGGCAGGGGCGGCGGCTTCCGGCTCGCCCGCCCCGCCGCCGAGATCACCGTCGGCGAGGTCGTGCGGATGACCGAGGGGCCGGTCGAGCTCGTCGAGTGCTTCAACCCGTCCAGCAACACCTGCCCGCTGCTCGGCGTCTGCCGCCTGTCGGTCAAGCTGCACGAGGCGACGGCGGCCTTCTTCGCGGTGCTCGACGGGCTCACGATCGCCGACATCGCCGCCAACCGCGGCGCGCTGCTGGAGCGGCTCGACCGCGCGCTCGCGCCCGTCTGAGCCGCAGGCGGGCCGAGGGCGCGACCTGAGGCCCCCGGCCCGCGCGTCAGGCGAGCCCGATCAGCATCCCCGCCGCCAGCACCAGCGCGCCGCCGACGACCACCTGCAGCGTCGCGCGCCAGAACGGCGTCTCCATGAAGCGGTTCTGGATCCAGGCGATCGCCCAGAGTTCGACGAAGACGACCGCGATGGCGATGGCCGTCGCCGTCCAGAAATGGGGGATAAGGTAGGGCAGGGCGTGGCCGAGCCCGCCCACCGCCGTCATCAGGCCCGTCACCACCCCGCGGGTGGTCGGAGAACCGCGCCCGGAGATCACGCCGTCGTCTGAGGCGGCCTCGGTGAATCCCATCGAGATGCCGGCGCCGACCGACGCCGCGAGCCCGACCAGGAACGTCTGCCAGGTGTCGCCGGTCGCGAAGGCGGCGGCGAAGATCGGCGCCAGCGTCGAGACCGAGCCGTCCATCAGCCCGGCCAACCCCGGCTGCACGTAGGTCAGCACGAAGCGGCGATGCGCCTCCTCGTCCTCCGCCGCCCGGCGCTCGGCGGGCAGATGCGCCGTCTCGAGCTGCGCCCACGTGTTCTCGTGGCCCGCCTCCGCCGCGGCGAGGTCGCCCAGCAGCTTGCGCGTCGCGGCGTCCGTCGCCGAGGCCGCGGCGCGCTGGTAGAAGTCGCGCGCGTCGCCCTCCATGCGGGCGGCTTCCTCTCGGATGCGCTCGAGCCCGAGGGTCTTCATCAGCCACACCGGTCGGCGGGCGTAGAACCCCGCCACGTGCTCGCGCCGCAGCAGCGGGATCGCCTCGCCGAAGCGGGTGCGGTGCAGCTCGATCAGCGCGCGGCGGTGGGCGTCTTCGGCGGCGGCGACGCCGTCGAAGGCGGCGGCGGAGTCGGGCGCGCCGTCCTCGCGCAGCCGCGCGGCGAACCAGCGATAGATCCGCGCGTCGTCCTCCTCCGAGGAGATGGCGAGCGCCAGGATCTCCTGCTCGCTCAGGTCGCTGAACCGACGCCGAGACGTGAAGCCCGGAATCATGGTGACGCCTCCAGTCTGGAATGATTCCAGACTAGCGCGCCGCGGGCGCCGGCGTCAAACGACGCGGCCGCGCGGCACGCCGCTACTGCGCCGCGCGGGGGGTGGGCTCCGGCGCCGCGGCCTCCTCCGCCCTTGCGGGGAACCAGACCGTGAAGCGCGAGCCCTCGCCGACCTTGCTGGCGACGCTCAGCTCGCCGCGGTGCCGGTTAAGGATGTGCTTGGCGATGGCGAGGCCCAGGCCCGTGCCGCCGCGCTCGCGCGAGCGCGCGGCGTCCACGCGGTAGAAGCGCTCCGTCAGCCGCGGCAGGTGCTCGCGCGCGATGCCCGGCCCGCTGTCGGCGACCGTGACGCCGACCATGCCCGCGCGCCCCGGCGCCGGCTGCGCCCGCGTCACGCGCACCGGGCCGCCATGGCCGGCGTATTTCACCGCGTTGTCCATTAGGTTCACGAAGACCTGCGCCACCTCGTCGTGGCTGCCGAGGGTCATCAGGCCTTCGCGCGGCAGGCTGACCTCGATGCGCGTGCCCTCCGCCTGCGCGAGCGGCGAGAGCGCCGAGGCGACCTCCCAGGCCACCGCCGCCAGGTCCACCGGGTCGCGCGGGCGCACATGCTCGTTGATCTCGATTCGGTTGAGCGAGAGCAGGTCCTCGACCAGCCGCTTCATCCGCTCCGTCTGCTGCGCCATGATCCGCAGGAAGCGCTCGGTGGCGGCGGGGTCGGTCTTCGCATGGCCCTGCAGCGTCTCGATGAAGCCCGAGATCGAGGCGAGCGGCGTCTTCAGCTCGTGGCTGGCGTAGGCGACGAAATCGCGGCGCAGCGCCTCGGCCTTGGCGGCGCGGGTGCGGTCCTCCAGCATGATCAGCACCGCAGGTCGCGGCGGCCCGCCGTCGGCTCCCAGCGGCGGCAGCTCGCCCCGCGGCAGCGGGCGGATGGCGGCGTGGATCACCCGCTCCTTCGCCCGCTGCAGCGTCACGTCGATGTCGGTCGGGCGCCGGTCGGCGAGGGCGGCGGAGACGGCCTCCGTCATCGCCGGCGCCCTCAGCGCGGCCGCATAGGGAAGGCCGGCGACGGAACGCTCCACGACGTCGTTCGCCGCGGCGTTCTGGAACATCACCCGGCCGAACTCGTCGATCAGCAGCACGCCCGCCGGGAGTTGCTCCAGCAGCGCGCGGCCGAGGCCCGCTTCGATTCTGGCCAGACCAGCGGCCAGCAGGTC
>CAYGUQ010000468.1:0-3779 GCA_964352995.1 uncultured Rhodobacterales bacterium | reverse complement strand
CGGCGCGACGCAGCACCTGCACCAGCAGCACCTGCGCCAGCGCCGTGGAGAGCAGCGCGAGCCACGCGACCGCGCCCCAGGCGCGCGCGTCGGGCGCCAGCGTCAGCGGCGCCTCGAAGGCCAGCGCGAAGGGCGCGACCAGCAGGAAGCCGAGCAGCTGCACCGCCGCCGACAGGGTGACTGGGTGGACCGGCGGGGCCAGCTTCGTCGTGATCGACCCGCAGGCGTAGGACATCACGACGCCGAGACAGGCGAGCTCCGCCAGCAGCGCGACGCCCGCGCCAGAGAAGCCCGCCAGCGCCTGCGGGCCGATCAGCGCCATCGCGCCGATGGAGCCTGCGACGAAGCCGAGGCCCTTGCGCCGGCTCAGCCGCTCGCCCGTCACGAGGAGATGGCTGAGCGGCAGGATCATCAGCGGCAGCAGCGCCATGAACACCGACGCGACGCCGGCGCCGACATGCTGCTGCGCCCAGTTGAGCAGCGCGAAGGGCAGCGCGTTGGAGAGCAGCGCGATGGCGAGCGCGAAGCGCCACGCGCGCAGCCCCTCCGCGCCCCGGATCGCCGGCAGGCGCAGCCCCATGGCCCAGGCCGCCGCCAGCAGCGCCAGCGCCGCCAGCCCCATGCGCGCCGCGGCCAGCGACAGCGGGGTGAAGCCCTCCAGCGCCACGGCGATGGCGATGAAGGAGCCGCCCCAGACCATGCCGAGGAAGACGAGCCGCGCCCATGCGCCGGGATCGTTGGAGCCGTTCATGGCGCGTGCGTTACAGCGCGGCGGAGAGCGCGTCCATGAGACGGTCGACGTCCTCCGCGTCGTTGTAGAGATGCGGCGTGATCCTGAGCGAGGCGCCCCGCCGGCTGACATGCACGCCCCTTGCGGCGAGCCGCGCCGGCAGGTCGCGGGGCGCGCCTTCGGGAAGCGTCAGCGACAGGTAATGCGGCCCGCGCCACGCCTCCGGCGGCGGGCTCAGCCCCACGTCGACCGCACGGTCGGCGATGACGCGGGTCTGCGCCGCAAGGCTCGCCTCGATCGCGGCGGGCGTCCATTCCAGCAGCTGGCGCAGCGCGGCGACGAAGGCGGGCATGAGCGCGAAGTTCGCGCGCTGGCCCATGTCGAAGCGCCGCGCGCCGGGCTGATAGCCGGCCTGATAGTCCACGAGCCGCGAGAAGTCCTCCGCGCCGGCGCGCCCGAGCCAGGTCTCCTCCAGCGGCCGGCCGTCGCGCCGATGCGGCGCGACCCACAGGAACCCGGTCGAGTACGGCCCCAGCAGCCACTTGTAGGCCGCCGCCACGGCGAAATCGGGCTGAATCGCCGAGAGGTCCGTGACCAGCGCGCCGGCGGACTGGGTGAGGTCCAGCGCCAGCGCCGCGCCCGCCTCGCGGCACCGCGAGCCGATCCGCGCGAGGTCGAGTCGCGCGCCGGTGGTCCACAGCACCTCCGGCAGCGCGGCGACCGCGCAGCGCGCGTCGATGGAGGCCAGAACCGCTGCGGTCGGGTCGGCGCAGGCGGCGTCGACCGCGACCACCTCGGCCCCGGCCGCCTCCGCCGCGACGCGCCACGGGTGGACGTTGGAGGGGAACTGGTCCTTCAGCGTCACGACGCGGCCGCCGGGCGCCAGCGGCAGGTTGCGCGCGGCGACGGCGAGGCCGTAGCTCGCTGCGGGCACAAGCGCCACGCCCTCCGCGTCAGCCCCGACGAGTTCGGCGCAGAGCGCGCGCGCCTCGTCCGATTCGTCGAAGAAGCTCGACGGCGGCATCAGCCACGGGCGCGCCTTGCGGCGCAGTCCCGCCTCGCCAGCCTCGACGACGCTGCGCAGCAGCGGGCTCATGTAGGCGCAGTTCAGGTAGGCGACGTCCCGCGGCATGTCGAAGAGCGCCCGCTGGCAGGGCAGGGGCGCCGGCGCTGCGGCCTCTGGCGCCGCGCTCACGTCAGCGCCTGCGCGAGATGGGGGCCGTCCGCGAGCAGCCCCGAGAGCCGCGCGACGCCCTCGGCGAGCTGGGCGCGGCTGGCGCGGGCGCCGAGGGCGACGCGCACGAAATCCCGCCCCTGGGCGCGGCCCACCGAATAGGCGGAGCGCGGCGCGACCAGCACGTCCTGCGCGGCGGCGGCGGCGGCGAACTCGCCCGAACTCAGGCCCTCCGGCATCGGCAGCATGACGAAGCCCGCGGCGGGGTCGATGCGCGCGCCGTATGCGCCGAGCGCCGCCCGCGCCGCCTCGGCGCGGGCGCGGATCTCGGCGGCGACGCGCCGCCGGATCGTCTCCGCCTCGCCGCCGTCCACCAGCGCGGCGGCGAGGCCGGTGACGAGCCAGGGCGTCTGGTGCGCGATGGCCTGATGGGCGCGCAGGGTGCGCAGCGTCTCGCCGGGCGGCGTCAGGATCATGCCGGCGCGCAGGCCGGCGGCGACGCACTTGGAGAAGCTGGTGACATGCCAGCACCGTTCCGGCGCGAGCGCAGCCAGGCTGGCGGGCGGCGCGTCGAGGAGGTGGCCGTACACCGCGTCCTCCACCAGCGAGACGTCCCGCGCCCGCGCCACCTCGACGATGGCTGCGCGCCGCTCCGCCGACATCGTGGCGAGCGTGGGGTTGTGGAAGGTCGTCGTCAGCAGCACCGCGTCGGGACGGCGCCGCGCGCAGGCGGCGTCCAGCGCGTCCGGCAGCATCCCCTCGCCGTCCATCGCGATGGGCTCCAGTTTCACGCGGGCGGCCTCGGCGCAGTCTTTCAGGCCGGGATGGACGAGCGCCTCGGTGAAGACGACGCCGTCGCCGCCGCGGCTGAGCGCGCAGAGCGTCGCCATTACGCCTTCCTGCGCGCCGGCGGTGACGATCAGGCGGCCGGGTTCGGCCGGCGCGCCGAAGCCCTGCAGCCATCCGGCCAGCGTCGCCCGGGCGGGCGCGTCGTCTTCGGCGGTGCGGTAGTCCGTCAGAGTCAGGGCCGGCGCGCCCTCCAGCAGGCGGCGCAGGGCGGCGTTGATCTCGACATGCTGGCCGACGTCGACGGCGCGGTTGCCGCGCAGGTCGATCTTGCCGCCGGACGAGGGCGCCAGCAGCGCGTCGAGCGCGAAGCCGCGCGGGCCCGACGCGCGGGCGAAGGTGCCGCGGCCGACCGTGGCCTCGAGCGCCCCGCGCTCGGTCGCGATGCGGTAGGCCCGCGCCACGGCGCCGGGGCTCACCTTGATGTCCCAGGCGAGGTCGCGGACCGGCGGCAGCCGCGAACCCGGCTTGATGGCGCCGCGGGAGACCGCCTCGACGATCTGGTCGGCGAGCGCGCGATAGATCGGGCCGGGGGCGGCGGCGATGTCGGGGCGCCAGTTTGTGTCCATGACAAGATCCGGGTGGCTCGGGTTTGGCGGATTGTGTATCACACTCTTGCCCGATGTGAAGTCAATTCGGGAAGATTGTATCAAACACCTGTCGTCCGCAAAAGGATCGCCGTCATGTCGCGCCACGCCGCGCTCGCCGCACCCGCCGCCTCCCAGCCCTCGGTCCGCGAAGGCGTCCTCTCCCTTCCCGCCGCCGTCGTCGCGACGCTGCTCAGGTGGTCGGAGCGCAGGCGCTCGCGCCGCGCGCTCGCGCTGCTGACGCCCGAGCTGCTGCGCGACATCGGGCTCGACCGTGAAGCCGCTCTGAAAGAGGCGAAAAAGCCGTTTTGGCTGCGCTGACCGCGCTCAGCCCGCCGCCGGCGCGAAACGGCGGCGGGCGAGGGCGTCGGCCACTTCGGCCGGCGCCGCGCCGGTGCGGGCGCTTTCCGCCAGCACCGTCTCCAGCGTGCGCGGCAAGGCT
>CAYGUQ010000467.1:0-3780 GCA_964352995.1 uncultured Rhodobacterales bacterium | reverse complement strand
GCGCGAAAGCTGGTTGGTGATGTCGACGCCGCGTCGCGCCGCCGCGATCATGGCGCGGGGGTCCGGCGGCGATCCGGCGTGCCAGCTCGTGACGCCGGCGCTGTCCACGCCGACCGGCGCGCACATGCTCCGCCCGAGATGCTCGAAGATGCCCTGCGCCATGGGCGACCGGCAGATGTTGCCGTAGCAAACGATCAGAAACTGCGGCCCGCCCTGACGCAAATCGCCCCCCCGCCCATCGGTTCTTCAGCTTTTCGCTGACGCTAGCACATCGCTTGATATCGAACATAATAAAGCGCATCGGCGGCGCCGCAATCGTGAAGCGGCGCGCACTGGCCGCATCTGCGGCGGCCGGCCATGGTCCGCGGACGGATTGCGCCGAAACGGCCGAGGAGGCGAGGCTTGGAGAGCATCTACTGGGTCCTGTGCTGGGCCTGCCACCGAAAGTGCAGGCACTGCTACGAGGCGCGGTTCAGGCCCTATGTTCGCGGCGCGCTGGACGATGTCGTGAAGGAGGCCCGCCGCACCGCTCCGGCGGTGCTCGCCAACCTGCCCGAGAGGCTGGACTTTCTCGACACGGCGCAACCGCTCGAGGACGGCGGCGAAGCCTTCGCGCGCCGGCCCGGCCGCATCATCCTCGCCGGCGGAGAGCTTCTGGTCGAGCCTGTCCTCGAGCAGGTGCTCCACCCGACCCTGGAGGCGATTGCGGCGCGCTACGCGGGCCAGGGCGTCAAGGTCGTCGTCCAGACCACAGGCGACCTGCTCACGCCAGAGATCCTCGACGGGCTGCTGGCGCGCGGCGTCTGGATGGTGTCCATCGCCGGCATGGACGACTTTCACGTCGGCATGGAGGGCGATCGCCGCTTGCCGCTGATCGAGAAGCTCAGGGCGATGTTCGCAGCCGCCGGCGTGCGGCCCGCCGATGAGGTCGGGGGGATAGGCCGCGGCGCGGTCTCGGACGGCCCGGTCTACGGCATGTTCGGCGCGACCGAGGACGCATGGATCGGCAAGCTCTGGCCGCGCGGCCGGGCGTGGGAGAACGGCCTCTCCACCGCCACGCTGGAGGACAATTTCTGCAACGCCTGGTCGGGCGGTCTGAACTTCCTGCGCATGGGGCATTCCGGCTCCGAAGTCTCGATCGACCCGAACGGCGACGTCTATCCCTGCTGCCTCAAGACGCGCCGGCCGCTCGGCAACCTCGCCGAAGAGCGGCTGGAGGACATCCTCGCCTCGCTGGCCGGTCATCCGGCGCTGGAGGCGATCAACGCCGGCCAGCCGGAGCGCATGGGCGCGGCCTATGGCTGGGACACGGCGCGGTTCCTTGAGGAGAGCCGGACCGTCACGCCGAAGGGCGCCCCCTACCGCAACCTCTGCATCGGCTGCGACCGGTTTCACGACGCCGTGCTGGGGCCGCTGCTCGACGGCCTCCGCACAGAACGCCTCGCCGCAAGGAAAGCAGCGGAATGACGCCGATCGATCGACGCGCCGTGCTGGTCGGCGCCGTCGCCGCGCTCGCGCTCGCGCCCGCCATGGGCCGAGCCGACGCTTCCCCCGACCCAAGCGACTGGAGGGCCGTGCTGGATGCGGCGAAGGGGCAGACGGTCCGCTGGCACGCCTGGGGCGGCGACCCGCGGATCAACGAATACATCGCCTGGGCCGGCCGCGAGGTCTCGGCCCGCCATGGCGTCGCGCTCGATCATGTGAAGCTGGCCGACACCGCCGACGCCGTCGCCCGCGTGCTTGCGGAGAAGGCGGCGGGCCGCGACGCCGACGGCGCCGTCGACCTCGTCTGGATCAACGGCGAGAACTTCGCCGCCATGAAGCGCGCCGGGCTGCTGTTCGGCCCGTGGGCCGAGGCGCTGCCGAACTGGGCGCTGGCCGACGTCGCCGGCAAGCCCGCCCTCACCGCCGATTTCACGGTGCCGACCGAGGGCTACGAGGCCCCGTGGTCCATGGCGCAGGTGGTGTTCTACCACGACGCCGCGCGCCTGCCCGAGCCGCCGGCCTCGATGCCGGCGCTGCTGGCGTGGGCCGAGGTCCAGCCGGGACGCTTCGCCTTTCCGCAACCGCCGGACTTTCTGGGCACGACCTTCCTGAAGCAGGCGCTCTCGGAGCTGTCGTCGGACGCCGCCGCCCTATCGCAGGCGCCGGCTGCGGGGGGTGCGGCCGAGGCGGTCGCCGCGCCGCTCTGGGCGTTCCTGGACAGGCTGACGCCGCTGCTGTGGCGGCGCGGCGAGGTCTGGCCGGCGAACGGGCCCCGTCTGCGGCAGCTGATGGCGGACGGCGAGATCGACCTCGCCATCGCCTTCGGTCCCGGCGGCGTCGCCGCTGCGGTTGCGAACTTCGAACTGCCCGACACCGTGCGCAGCTATTCGCCGAAGGGCGGCGGCGTCGGCAACGCCAGTTTCGTCGCCATCCCGTACAACTCCGGGGCCAAGGCCGGCGCCATGGCGCTGGCGAATTTCCTGCTCAGCCCCGAGGCGCAGGCGCGCAAGGCCGATCCGGCGTATTGGGGCGCCGACACCGTGCTCGACGTCGCCGCGCTGCCGCCGGCGGAGCGCGCGCGCTTCGAGGCGCTGACCGTTCCGCCAGGCGGCCTGTCGCCCGAGGCGCTCGGCCCGTCGCGCCCCGAACCGCACCCCGACTGGACCGACTGGCTGGAGGCGGAGTGGGCGCGGCGCTACGGCTCCGGCGGTTGAACGCCGCGGCGGCCCGTGGGCGATGACCCTCGCTGACGCCGCAAGCGGCCGGCGGCGGCGGCCTGGGCGGCGGCCGAGGCTGCTGCCGCTGGCGCCGTTCCTGACGCTCGCGCTGATGGCCGCGCCGGTCGCGGCGGGCATGCTCGGCGTGCTGGCCCCGGCCTTCGGCTGGCTCCCGGCGCTCGGCGAGAGGACGCCGGGCCTGCATGTCTGGCGCGCGTTGCTGGACTGGCCGGGCCTCGGCGCGGCGGTCTGGCTGAGCGTCGCGCCCGGCCTCGCCGCCACGGCGATCTCGCTGGCGCTGGCGTTCTGCATCTGCGCCGCCTGGCGCGGGGCGCGCGGCTTCCGGCTCATCGAGCGCGCGCTCGCGCCGCTGCTGAGCGTGCCCCACGCCGCGGCGGCGTTCGGCCTCGCCTTCCTGATCGCGCCTTCGGGCTGGGCGGCGAGGGCGCTCTCGCCCTGGGCGACCGGCTGGGAGGCGCCGCCCGACGTCGCGATCCCGCACGACGCGCTGGGCCTGTCGCTCGTCGCAGGCCTCGTGCTGAAGGAGACGCCGTTCCTGCTGCTGATGATCCTCGCCGCCCTGCCCCAGACGGACGAGGCGCGCGCCGGGCTCGCAGCGCGGGCCATGGGCTACGGCGGCGCGGTCGGCTGGCTGAAGACGACGGCGCCGCGCGTCTACCCGCAGATCCGCCTCGCGGTCTACGCCGTGCTGGCCTACGGCATGTCCAACGTGGACATGGCGACGATCCTCGGGCCGACCACCCCGCCTTCGCTGAGCGCGCAGACCGTTCTCTGGGCGCGAGACCCCGCGACCGGGACGCGGATGCTGGCCGCGGCGGCGGGCGCGCTCCAGACGGCGCTGATCCTTGGGGCGCTCGCGCTCTGGCGACTCGGCGAGCTTGCGGCCGGGCGCGCCTTCGTCCGCTGGACCGAGCGGGGCGGCAGGGGGCGCGCGGCGCAAGGGCCGCTGCGGGCCTGCGCCGGAGCGGCGGCGGCGGCGCTCTCGGGCGCGGCGGCGCTGGGTCTGGCGGGGCTCGCCGTCTGGTCGTTCGCGGGCCTCTGGACATGGCCCAACGCC